>CALMMI010000111.1 GCA_937868245.1 uncultured Ignavibacteria bacterium
AAAGAAAAAAGTACATCGTTTGCCCCTGCGCTTTATTTGATTGCCACACCGATTGGCAATTTGGATGATATTTCCGTGCGAAGTTTAAAAGTATTGAGAGTTGCACAAATAATAATTTGTGAGGATACACGGAATACCGGGCAGCTCCTTAAACTCTATGGAATACCTGCACCAAAGTTAATGAGTTGCCACGAACATAACGAGCAATCCCAAGTCGAGATAATTGTTAAGGAAATAAAAGCAGGGAAAGTGGTAGCCTTTGTTAGCGATGCCGGTACACCTGCAATTTCCGACCCCGGATCACGGGTTGTGAAAGGAGCTATTGAAGCAGGAATTGACGTAGTATCTGTACCCGGAGCAACAGCTTTTGTAACTGCATTGGTAGCAAGCGGGATGGAAACAGGAGAATTTGCTTTTTTAGGATTTCCACCCCAAAAAAAAGGACGCAAAACATTTTTGGAACGGGCTAAATCGCTTGGGATTACAGTAGTTTTTTATGAATCACCGTACCGAGTTGTTCAACTGGTAGAAGATATTAGTGAGCATTGGGGAGAAAATGTTCAGATTTGTGTAGCAAGGGAACTCACAAAGCTACACGAGGAATATATACGCGGCACAGCAGGCGAAGTCCTCAAAAAAATGAAAGATAAAACTTCGATAAAAGGGGAGTTTGTAGTTATTGTCGGTTTGTATTCTGAGGAACATTAATGTTTATTACTTTCGAAGGTATTGACGGCAGTGGCAAAACTACTCAAATAGTTAAACTATCCGAGCGTCTTATCAATCAAAATATTGATGTCCTTTCGCTTAGGGAGCCTGGTGGTAATGCGATTTCAGAGAAAATCAGAGAAACCCTGTTAGATGCAGGAAACGACATCGCACCAAGAGCTGAATTGTTACTTTTTGTTGCCGCACGGGCACAATTAGTTGAAAAGGTAATTCGTCCTGCATTAGGTGCGGGAAAATTAGTAATTTGCGATAGATTTATCGATTCGAGTGTTGCTTACCAAGGATTTGGGCGCGGCATTCCGATGAATGAAGTACAAGAATGTAACAAAATTGCAACTGGCAATTTAGTACCTGATATAACATTCTTTTTAGATTTACCACCGGTAATTGCTGCAGGAAGAGCAGCAGGACGTTCCGATGAAAAAACCGACAGAATAGAAAGTTCGGGCGAATCTTTTTTTGAACGGGCAAGGCAAGGATACCTTGCAATAGCAGAGAATGAACCAGGACGTTTTATACGGTTGGATGCAAGGGAACATCCTGATAGAATTCACGACAAGATTTGGACGTATGTTTCGGATTTGATTACAGATAGAAATTGAAAAACCCTTTATTTATTATCCATTGGTTGCAGTATGAAATTTATTAGTCTATTTTTAGTGGGGTTGCTATGCTTTGCAACAGTCACCTCTGCCGTCGAGATAAACTCACGGAAATTTATCAGCATGAACACAAGCAGTTCACGCTCTAAAGTACCTGCTACATTATCAAAAGCCGGTGTTGAATTCTCAGTTAATGTTCCTGCAATGGCAGAAGCATTTAAGTCTTCGTACGCGAACATTACACTTACTGAGTTTCCTGTTTCCAAAACCGAAACTGCTACTCTTTATCTAACACCTTCACACTCTGTTATTGATTCAAGATCAGAGTTTTATGTAGGTTCAAGACGTGTAGGGCTACCTGATGTGGTTGCTTACAAAGGTGTAATTAAAGGTGAACCGAATTCAAAAGTACTCCTTAACTATTCTAACGGTGATTTGATTGGAAGTATCCGCCGTGAATCAGGTGACAGGCTTACAGTTAGTCCTTACGGAAACAGTAAAGCAGATGAAAGAACCCATACAGTTGCACCGGGTGAAACAGTTGAGCAAATTACAAACCGCCCTTTGTTTAAATGTAATACAGATGAAACAGAATCTAATGTAGATATTCCTCCTGCTTCTATTCGCAAAGATAAGTCTGCTGCAGAAATCCTGAGCACAAAGCCGCTTGAAGTAGAAATTATTGTTGAATCTACAACCGGGTTTTTTACAGGTCCGGGAAGAAATGATGAAGATAAAGCTGCTGCGTATATTGTCTCTCTCTACAATATGGTCAGCTTAATCTATGAAGAAGAAATGAATATGACCTATCATATTAATAAAGCACAAATCTTTACTGTTGATGATCCGGACGGTTATGAATTCTCGGGTGCAACTACTGGACATAATGACAGTTTACTAATAGAAGTTGTTGAAAGATGGAGAGGTCGCTCGGCGCAACGTGACTTAGTAAATGTTCTAAGCCGCCCAGGTGCTTCCAGAATACTTGGAATAGCTCGAGGTATTGGAGGTATCTGCAATAATACTGATGGCAGTTTATCTGCGTATGCAGTATGCGGGATTTCAAACTATTCTGAAGTTCCTACGTTTGCTTATGATGACGAAGTGGCAACTATAGCACACGAGAACGGGCATGTTTTTGGTGCAAAACACACACATAATTGTGATTGGAAACCACCTCTCGATAGCTGCACAACAAGTACAGGAACTTTTAATGACAATTTTTATTCCGGGGATGCTTGCAATACTGGAACACCTAAATACAATACAGGTTCAATCATGAGTTATTGTCATTTATGGGGTAAAGGGTTGCCAATGACATTTCTTCCTCGTGTTTATAATTTCCTTCGTAATGAAATGGAAGGAAAATCGTGTCTTAAAGAACCTTCTGCTTCACTTGTGAAAGTACAATTGCCAAGAGGTAATCAGGTTCTAAAAGCAGGTTTGGATACGGTAATTCATTGGACTGTTTCATCCGATATTCAAAAAGTTAGAATTGAGTTTTCATCGGATGGCGGCACAACATGGGAAACAATTCCTAATGGTGATAACGTTGACGCAAAATTTGGTGGTCGCGATTATGGTCAAGGTACTATCCCATGGAAAGTTCCCGCTATAAACACTACAAAAGGTCTTATTCGGGTGTCGAATCAAGTTGACGGATCAGTTTATGGTACTTGTCTTGCACCTTTTAGTATCGCTTCAACAGCACTTTCAATCCTAAGTCCTCTTGGTGGAGAAAGATTCGGACAATTGGAGAAACCTGATGTTCAATGGAAAGCCGGTTTAGTAAATACAGTAAAAATTGAACTCTCAACTGATGGTGGAGTAACTTGGAGCTCAGCAGGAACTGCTGCAGGCGCAGGATCTTATACATTGGAATTACCACATATTGAAACTGACCAAGCAATGGTTAGAGTTTCGGATGCTTCTAACAGCAGCCTTGTGTCACAAAGTGGTAAATTCTCGATAGGCAGGGAACAACTGCATATTCATACCCCTAACGGTGGTGATATAGTATGTACAGGGCAACCGTTTACAATTACTTGGTACACAGATTTTATTGCATTAAGTACCTCAAAAGTAAAAATCTTTTATTCCACCAATAACGGTGCTTCATGGAATAATGTAACGAACGTAGTTGGTACTGATGCAACAACAGGTTCTTATACCTGGGCAGGAACAAAATTAGCATCTACAAATGCCCTAGTAAAAATTGTATATAAAGCAGATACTACAGTCTCTACAACGAGCTTTAAAGTGTTTACAATTAGTGCAGCCACTCCGTGTACCCCAATAGGTGTTGATGAACCAACACAAGATGCAAATTTTGCTACAATGTCAATTTCTCCTAACCCTATCAGTACACAAGGTAAAGTTACTGTGGAATTCCCGTCTCCGTGTGCAAGTATTGAATGTGCTCTTGTGGACACAAAAGGTGCAGTTGTAGCAAATCTTGGTAGTTATAATAATCTCTCAATAGGAAAACACGAACTCTCATTTGATGTTTCAAATGTTGTTTCAGGCTCATATTTCCTTACTTTGAGTTGTGGTGGTCAGCGGATTTCCGCACCTCTTACAATTCTTCGATAATTGTTTATGCTTCAAACGGCGAACTTCTAAAAAAGTTCGCCGTTTTTTGTTTATTAGATGAAATTCTGTACTATTATTTGAAAATTGTATGTCATTATTGAATACTCTCATCGTCAAGACTCTTCCGATAATCCCTAAATCGATAATAAAGTCAGTTGCAAGTAGATATATAGCAGGCGACAGTTTAGCAGATGCGGTTCGTGTAAGCAAAGAGCTTTCTACAAAAGGAGCAAGCTCAACAATCGACGTGCTGGGTGAATTTGTTACTTCCCGTGAACGTTCCTTGCATGAATGGCAAACAGCATCGTCGGTATTGGATGCGATTGCACAAAATAATCTTGATTCGTATTTATCGGTAAAGTTAACATCACTTGGATTGGATATTGACCGGGAGTTTGGTTTTGCAAATGTTCGCTCGTTAGTAGAAAAAGCCGCCGAACTTGGCATCTTTGTAAGAATGGATATGGAAAATTCACCATATACATCCCTAACACTCGATTTCTATCGCCGTTTACGTTCAGAGGGGTTCGATAATATAGGCGTTGTACTACAGGCTTATATGAGGAGAAGCGAGGAGGATGTACGTTCATTACTTGCACTTAAACCTTCAGTTCGACTTTGCAAAGGTATTTACATTGAATCACCGGAAATAGCTTTTAAACAGCCTGATGAAATAAGATCAAATTATAAAAAACTTCTGCGATTATTACTCGATGGCGGTGCAAATGTCCGGATTGCTACACATGACGATGAATTGATTGATGATGCAATAGGTTATGTAACAAAGAATAACCTCAGTAAAAGTCAATACGAATTTCAAATGCTGCTCGGGGTACGGGAGGAACGCAGGAAAGAAATTATACGTTCGGGTTTTGGGATGAGAATATATGTACCGTTTGGTAGTGATTGGTACGGATACTCAACCCGCAGACTTAAAGAAAACCCACAGGTTGCAGGATATGTACTTAAAGCTATAGTAACCGGAGGATAAAGAATTATCGCCTGATTTCAAATCACAATATGAAAAGTAAAATACTATTCTTGTTGATATTTTGTTCAATTCCAAGTATTGGCGGTTGCAAAAGGAAAACACAAAATCATTCGTCAAATATTGTGAGGATAGGAACGTTCAATATTGCATGGTTGGGCGATGGAATTAACGATAAAATTCTCAGAAACGAACAAGATTTCAAGAATATAGCTGATATTATTATTCAATCGAATGCAGATGTACTCGGGGTACAAGAAATTGAAAATCAAGTGGCTTTGTCCTGCATTGTG
>CALMMI010000112.1 GCA_937868245.1 uncultured Ignavibacteria bacterium
CCCGTACCACCCACCTATCGGATTTGATTCCGAACGTCCCCATGCTTCTACTGTCCCTTCTTTTGCATCTTTTTGCTCATCGGCACTACCAAGTTCTATCCATTCGTTATGTTCTTTTAACATCGTATATAAATCCATAATACATCGGTAATCATACAGCAATGTAGTTTTTCCAACCACACATACCAACACTTCATTACCATCTTTTTCACCTTTATACATTTCGTATTCGGATGATAATGGAGGTGTTTTAAGTTTCCAAGGATTTGATTCTGTTCCTTCTGTATCTGTCATTTTTTCTCCTTTGTTGATAATTGATTTGTACAATCTGGCTATATATTAGTGTGTATAATCCGTTATAACTTGTTAAAAATTACAACCAATTTTTCAAATTGACAGCACAGAATTTGTATTCTATAAATTCTACTAATCTTACAGTCAAAAAAAGTAAAAGTTCGATTCTATAGAGAGTATCGTACTCTGAAAGTAATATCATTTATGTAACAGTAGGAAACAATGCGTTGAGTCTCTCAAAAATGAATATTTGAATCTAACTTATTATCAACTTTGAATCCTAAAATTCAGATATGCGGTTTGGCTCACTGTAATTTGGTAAATTGTTTTAAGTTGGTTTTGAAAAATTTGCGTAAATTATGATGATTTGAGTTGATTCTTATTCGCAATAAAATTTGATTTTTCATATATATGAGCTATAATACACTTTTAACTTCCCTTACAGACGGTGTTTTCAACATTACCATGAACCGTCCTGACGTTTTTAATGCCTGTAATGAGGAGCTTACGCTCGAACTTCAATCTGCATTTGGTGAAGCATCTGTGAACGATGCCGTTAGATCAGTTGTACTTACCGGGGCAGGTAAAGCATTTTGTTCAGGTCAGGATCTTAAAGATGCACCTTCGGGTGGAGGCAAACGCAGTTTACAGGACTCATTAGAACGTAGATATAATCCTATCATACGGGCAATACGGGATTTGCCCAAACCGGTAATTGCAGGAATAAATGGTGTTGCAGCAGGTGCCGGACTTTCACTCGCTCTTGCTTGTGATATGAGAATTATGAGCAGTTCAGCCAGACTTGTAGAAGCGTTTATAGGTATAGCACTCGTACCCGATTCGGGAGCTACGTATTGGTATCCACGTATGCTTGGATATGCTAAGGCTTTCGAGTTTGCTACATTGAACAAACCTTTGAGTGCTGATGATGCTCTCCAACTTGGTTTGGTTAACCATGTTTTCCACCCTCAGGCTTTTAAGGATTCATTAGATGCAATAGCTCTTCAATATGCGCAAGGTCCAACGCAAAGCTATGGATTTGTAAAAAAGATGCTGCAAGCAGGCATGACTGCAACACTCGATGAAATGCTTGATATGGAAGTTGATTATCAGCAAAGAGCAGGTAATTCTGCCGATTATACCGAGGGAGTGTCGGCTTTTATTGAGAAACGTAAACCTAAGTTTTCAGGTAAGTAAGGTTGCATTCTTAAGGTCTGTCTTAGAATCAATTTCATCCATGTTACTTTTTGGTTATTTGATTGAAAATAAATTTTGCTTAATGTTCAATATATTCTTGAGATGATATGAAATACTTTTATACTGTGTTGATATTGTTGTTCTGTTCTTCCGGCATTCTGATTCATGCTCAGGGTGTACCTGCCTGGGTAAACACCACAGGAAGCACCGGGGACGACATAGGTAAATCTGTAGCTGTGGATAGCGTAGGGAATGTTTATATGGCGGGTACATTTTCCGGTTCTATCAAATTTGGCATAACAGAAATTACCAGTAAAGGTGGGAAAGATTTTGTAGTAGCCTGTTATAAATCAGACGGAACGGTTGTATGGGCTAAGAATTTTGGAGGTCTCGGAGAAGAAATTGCATCTTCAATAACGTGTGATGCAACTGGAAACCTTACAATTGTTGGCTCAATTGCCGGTAATGTTGATTTTGGAGATGGCTTGGTAAAACCAGTCGGAGCTGTTGATGGAGTAGTGTTCAGGCTTACCTCCCTTGGTGAATTCGTATGGGCAACACGTATTGGCGGTGCGTCGGATGATAATGCAAAAGCAGTTGTTCTCGACGGATTGGGAAATAGTTATATAACCGGATCATTTTCTGATACATTAGCTTTTAAAGGTGGAACAATCCCTACCTTGCGCTCGCCGGGCGGTACAGATGCATTTTTGATGAAGGTAAACAAAAATGGTGATGTAGTTTGGGCAAAAAGAGCAGGTGGAATATCGTATGAAGAAGGACTTTGCTTAGGGTACGACAAACAAGGGCTTGTTACGATGTCAGGTACATTTTTTGGTGCAATCACCTTTCCGGGTGGAGGAGCAAAAGACCTGACAAGTGTAGGAAACTACGATATATTCGTTGCTCAATACACTAAAGATGGTGTTCCTGTTTGGTCTCAACAAATTGGGGGTGGAAATGAAGATTCACCAAGAGGAATGGCTGTAAGCGATTCTGGTATTATATACCTTACAGGTTCTTATTCCGGACATGCAATTTTTATCGGAAGCAGTTATATCCTACGAATCGGA
>CALMMI010000113.1 GCA_937868245.1 uncultured Ignavibacteria bacterium
GATGTTGTCGATATAGGTGGGTGTAAAGGAACTTCACAACCTGTTGTAGTAACAGTAAATAAAGTACCCTTACCCATTGTTACTGCATCCGGTACAACAGAATTTTGCGAAGGAGATAGCGTTACCTTAGATGCAGGAGTTTTTAGTGAATACCTTTGGTCGGATGGAGCAACAACCCAAAAAATAAATGTAAAAACTGCCGGCATATACAGTGTAACCGTTACAAACTCAAGTGGTTGTAAAGGTGTTTCGGCTCAACAAGCCGTTACAGTCAATCCATTGCCGCAAATTCCCGGTATCAGTCAAAAGGGAGATGATTCGCTTGTTATTACTTCTTTTGATGCTGCAAATGCCTATTCATGGAAATTGAATGGAGCAGCTATTGGTAAATCTTCCCAATCAATATCAGTTGCAACCGAAGGAAATTACACAGTAGAAGTAACAAACAAGAACGGGTGCACGAATGTTTCGGAACAGTTCATGTATTTGAAACCAAGCTCGGCAGCAGCAACTGTGGCTGTATCACCGTCAGTAATCGAAGCACTTGCAGGGGAAACCGTCAGGATTCCTCTTGTGATAACTTCTTCCAAGAACCTAACACAAGCTACAGCTTCCGATTTCACAGCCGAGGTTTCAGTTGAACCATCATTACTGACTCCAAGTAACGGAATTTCCACAATTAATACTTCAAATCGCAGGATAGTAACAATAGACGGAGTTCGGAAAGAAGGAAACGACACCCTTGCAGTTATCGAAATGAAGGCAGGACTTGGTTCGATAGAAACTTCCTCGATACGTATCAATTCGTTGGTATTCAAAAGTGGTAAGGTTCAGGTTGCAACACTTGATGGCGAATTCCATTTAAAAGGTATTTGCAAGGACGGAGGGACTCGTTTGTACAATTCAGGTCCAACTCTATCGCTATCCATGCAACCGAACCCTGCTTCGGATGTCCTTACTATGACAATTACTCCTGCTGAGGCAGGTTTACATAGGATTGCGCTTACAAATCCATTAGGAGAAGAAATTGCAGTTTTGTATGATGATAAAATTTCAGGCACAAAGGAAGTTTCAAGCCCATTAATTGATATTCCTGCCGGGCTTTATTTTGTAGTGTTGCAATCTCCTTCTGAAATTCTTGTTAAAAGGGTAATGATTTCTAAATAATTGAAGAATAATACGATTGAAAGTAATTGTAAATTTAGAATTCTAAATATTGATGTTTATGTAATCTCTAATTAGAAAGCAAATGGTGTAGTATGAAATTGTTAACTGAATTTACTTGTTTTCACTCTACTTAAAAAATCCACTAAAATTTGTAAATTGCGGTAACATACACTCGCAATAGAGTTATTGTTTTAAAATAGTACAAAATCTACCTGTCCATTTATTCAAACCAATTAGGTGTTTTTATGAAATCTTTTTTCCTGATGCTTTCTTTTTTGCTGGGTATTACTTCTTACACCGAAGCAGTAGAACTGATGCAAGCCAAAAAACCTACCACAGTATTTATCCAGAATAAAGGTCAGTGGGATAGTAATATTCTCTTTATGACAAAAATAAAAGGGATGAATGCCTGGGTAACAAAACAGGGAATTCGTTACGATTTTCATACTCTTGAACTTAAAACACAAAACAAATCTCCACGTGCTTTAACTAAGTTTAGCGAGCCTCCGTCGGGGATAATACATGGTCATGTAGTGGATATGGAGTGTGTAGGCGGTAATATATCCACCGATAGTCCGAATGGTTTGGAAAAAAGCTATTACAATTATATCCTTGGTGATGATAAATCAAAATGGGCAGGGTATGTCCCTG
>CALMMI010000114.1 GCA_937868245.1 uncultured Ignavibacteria bacterium
AACTTGTATAAAACACCCAAGCAACAAAGCTACAAACAGGGATATTCTGAAATTACGTGGTTTTATCATCTGGTACTGTTAAGATAAATGCCATAGAAAAACCCGGCAAGGCTTACGACCGCTCCGATTGCAGAAACAAGAAGCGTATAACCTTGAAGTTCATATCCAATAGGTTTTTGTGTTGGAGGCGGTGCGTAAATTTCATCACCCGATTCCACTACATTCTCATCTCCACCAAAACTCCATACCTTTGTTCTGCCCTTAATTATACGCGCCAATGATTTATCGGCTCCTACGGCAAATCCACCTGCTTGCGCTATATACCATTCCATTGTCTTATTAGGTGTAAAAGCTAAGTACCCGGGTTTATTCACCTGACCAAATACAAAAACACGTTGAGGATTTGCAGGCACTACAATTACATCACCGTCTTGCAAAACAACATTATCTGTATCTGATTTACGGTTAAAAGCAGCAGGAAAGTCGCACGAAACCAATGGGCGACGTTCTTTATTATGCAGGATAAAACGGGATGTATCCTCAGGCACTAAATCAGTATATTGCAACCCTTTCAGTATTTGATTCCCTTTTTGTTCAACTGTTTGGAATGCTTTTTCGCGTCGCAGTATATAAGCAAGCGGTAAATATGCTTCGTTGGTAAATCCGCCTGCCTGTTCAATTACGTCTTTTAGTTTAGTTACATTTGATTCTACAATGTACGAACCTGGCAGCTTTACATTCCCAGTAACCTCCACTATGCCCTGTTGGCGCATTCCGGTCTGTGGATTTTCTTGCTCTACAACAATCACGCTGCCGGATTGAAGTTCAATATCCGGTTCAGTCAAATTAAGATTTGCATCTGTTTTAAGTGCTCTTCGCTCTCCGTTTTGAACTAAGAACACGCTATTAGCCCGTGCATTTTCGGATACACCACGGCTTAATTTGAGTAGCATTGATACCTTATCCCCTTTTTTATACGAAACAATCTGTGGAGACCGAACCGCTCCGGTAATTGCAATTGTCGCATTACCGCTTGCCTCGAACGGCACAAATATTTCATCACTTTCCCGGATGAGCGGATCGGAAGCTGCATTGCCCATCGCCATTGCTTTTTCCAAGTCAGCTGTTTCGGAAGTACCATCTGAATGAAGAACGGTAATATTCCGTGCAACAAATGACGACAATCCTGAAGCTGAAGATTTGAAAAGAACTTTATCAGCCTCGCTAACCGAAGGCTTTGAACGGGAAGTTTGAGTGGACGCACCGCTTGATGGACCTTCTTGATTTGCAAGTTTGATCGCAGTTGATACCTTCATCGTAGCCGGGAAAGAATACATTCCGGGAGAAAGAACATTTCCCTTAATAGTCACATAACATAAACGGGGCTTACGTAGAGTGACCGAAACAACTGCATTTGAATTTCGTTTTTGAATGATTGCAATAATAGTGTCTTTAGCCTGGGAGAGTGTTTTTCCGTTAAGAGAAACTTCTCCTATTCTTGGTAATAAAATAGAATTTTCGGGTGTTACCGATAATAAATACTCAACGGATGCTCCCGCAAGAATTTGAACTGCAAGAACATCACTCGGTCCTATATGGTACAGTTGTGGAGTAATAATATTATCCACAGGCATGGTCTCGGCTTTTAGCGCATCAGGATTAATCGGAGTTGCTGCGGCTTGCATCATTTTTTCAATATCAGTCGAACCGCTTCCTGTTGCCCCTCCAGTTTGCTGTGCAAACGCAGAACCTGCTATTAGTATTCCGATAAGAATAAGAAATACTATATGTTGACCACATTTAGTCATCATAGTCCTAAACATTGTGTTACAATCACTTCTGCAATTCGGTCGGCGGCATGACCATCCCAAAGAGGTGGAATTTGCCCTGTTTTTCTAGGTGAGTTAAGCATTACCTTCAACCCATTGCGAATACCTTCGGAGGTAGGTTCAATAAGTGTATTCGTACCAATTTCACATGTTATCGGACGTTCCGTCGTAGTACGTATCGTCATACATGGCACACCGAGAGCAGTGGTTTCTTCTTGAATCCCACCTGAATCAGTGAGAACAAAATCGCTGTTTTTCATTAACGCAAGAAATGAAATATATCCTTGCGGGTCGATAAGCTTGATATTAGGATTTTGCTCGATAATATCATTTAAGCCATGAGATGCTATATTCTTGCGGGTTCTGGGGTGAACAGGAAACACAACCATACGGTCTTTTGAGAGTTCAGCAAGTATTTCGAGGAGTTCACCAAGTTGTTTCGGTTCATCAACATTACTTGGTCTGTGCATTGTCACGAGAACATATTCTTTTGGTTTCAATCCGATTTCGTTAAGAATATCAGAATTTTCAGCTTTTGGGAGAGCGTAATGAAGCGAGTCAATCATCGTATTCCCAACAAAAAAAACCTTTTCCTCAGGACTTCCGTTCTGCAAAAGATTATCCAAACCGCTTTGTTCGGTAACGAACCAATAATCACAAATGGAATCTGTTGCAATACGGTTGATTTCTTCCGGCATCCCTCTGTCTCCACTTCGAAGACCTGCTTCCACATGAGCAGTTGGAATACCCATCTTCACTGCTGTAAGAGTACAAGCTATTGTGGAGTTCACATCACCAACAACAATTACAAAATCAGGTTTGAGTTCCTGCATTGCCTTTTCAAACTCAACCATCACCTTTGCCGTTTGCTCTGCATGGCTACCCGAGCCCACCCCCATAAAATATGCAGGTTGCGGCATATCAAGGTCTTGGAAAAATGCATCACTCATCGCTGCATCATAGTGCTGACCTGTATGTAAGATTAGATGTTCAACATTTGGATATTTATCAAAAGCACGGTGAATAGGTGCTACCTTCATAAAATTGGGGCGTGCTCCAACGACGGAGATGATTTTTTTCATTGTTTGGTTATTGATGTTCTGATATTCTGTATTTCTTGTGACAAG
>CALMMI010000115.1 GCA_937868245.1 uncultured Ignavibacteria bacterium
ACACCTTTTCATCTGAACGTGAAAAAGCAAAGTCACGCGCATCAATTGTTATTTGATGCTTTTTGAATGTAATTTTTCGAAAATCGGTTGGTGTTTGCCTGAAGAACTGATGTATCTCGCCATTATGAAGAACTACAATTAATTTTGAGAAATCCTGTGAAAAGGAAATTTCCCCGGTTTCTGCCGAAACGACATTCATTTGGTTCTGGCGCATATTATCATAGATAGTAACGCCCTTTAGTGCGCGTGTTGCTGAATCAACTTGTCGTGAAAGGATGGTGTAACCTTCCAGTTGAGTTGAGAATTGTCCTGCTTCGATTGCAAAAGTGGGTTTCTTACGCTGAATATCCTGCATAAGGATTTTGAAGCGGTGGTTCGAATCCGGTAAAATATCGTCGTTAAACCTGTACATCGAATAAAACATAGCTGCACCGAATAGCACTACAGGTAGCATCATCCGAACCAATCCCCCGCCGCTTGCCTTAATAATTGTAATTTCCTGTGCTGCCGACATTCCGCCAAATGCCATAAGGGTTGAAAACAAAACCCCCATTGGAACTGCCAGAACAACCATCCACGCTAAACTCAGGACAACAACCTGAAGAATCACAAATGGTTCTAATCCTTTCCCCATAAGCTTATCAAGATTATTCATCAAGAATTGCATTAGAAAAAGGAACATTACCGTAAGAGTTCCGAATAAAAACGGACCGATGTGAAACCGAAGAATGTAACGGGCAAGAATCATAATTTCATTCTATGAAATAAAGGGTTATTGCCGCAGCACTTTGAATTGGGTACGTCGGTTCTTTGCACGGTTTTCTTCTGTATCATTCGGAACAATCGGGTCGGACATTCCATAACCGTGAGGACGTAAACGTTTTGAGTCGATTCCGCGTTTTAAAAGTTCTTTTGTTACATTATTTGCACGGTCTTCGGAAAGTTTTAGGTTGAATTCTTCAGTTCCTACGTTATCAGTGTGTCCTTGGACTTCCAGCCAAACACGTGGATAACGCTCAAGAAGCTCAGTAAGCTCATCTATTCTTGTCATAGATTCCGGTTTCAACTCTGCTGAATTGAAGTCGAATACAAACTTAGAGGTGAACTGAGTGCCTATAGGGTCATTAGGATTGTTTGGGTCGAAAATCGGACGGAAAGGTGCAGTATCATACTGACCTTTGGAAACAAGTGAGTCAACACGGTTCGGAATATTCAATTCAACGGCAACTTTATGTATTCCAAAGAATTCTGGTGGTTTATAGGAGATAAGATAGAAATTCCGTAAACTAAGATATATATCCTTGAAAACATTAATCAATTCCTGCCGTGAATATGCACGGTAGAATTTACCGCCTGTATAGTCGGAAATTGCACGAAGTGGCTTCTCATTCACGTAACCAAACCCAACTGTGAAAATATGAATGTCATTTTTTAAAGCTGAATCTATTAACTGATTGATTCTTGTTGAGGAATAGTTGTCCTCACCATCAGTGAAAAGCACCATAACACGTGGCATTTCAGGAGGTAAATCCTTATACTGTGCCATCGATTTCATCAGAGCATCATTCATTGCTGAATACAATCCAAAACCATTTTTTGCAGTTGTACGGAATGTGGAGAGAATCATCGATTTATCTTGCCACATCGGGACTTTTAGGGTGTAATCACGGTTAAAGGTTGCTATTCCTATTCTGTCCTGAGGTTGTTTGAGAGATACAAACAATTCAGTACCTTCCATAATTGCTTCCAACACGCCCGACATAGAGCCGGAGTAATCAATATTGAGCATTACTGCATACGGTATCGAATCCTTATCCCCAAATTCCCTTACGTTAAAATCTGTTATGCCGTGTGTTTTTTTGCCGATTGTTTCCTTAATGCTCTTCCAATATCGAAGGTCTTCGCAATACGGGGGAGCCATGTTGATAATGATATTGCCTGTTGAATCATAAACACGCGCATGGGAGCGAATTTCCTTAGGAAATTTGTTTGTTTCAATAATAAGGGAGTCTATTATAATTTTTGAAGGATCTGCTTCGGTAATAGATTTGGTAGCGGAGAGAACCAGTTGTTTTTTTTCGTTTATGGGTCTGGAATCTTTACTCAGATCATAATCTTTGGGTCGTTGAACTGAACCACATGAGCAAATTAGTACAGATAAGAGTAACGTGAGGGATATGGTATTGAAACGCAGGTTAGAATCAACTGTTTTACGGTACATA
>CALMMI010000116.1 GCA_937868245.1 uncultured Ignavibacteria bacterium
CGTAGAATAGAGAGAGCATAGGATAATTAACAAAACTCCATATTTCGATAAACATCGGTAATAATACTCAATACTTGATTGAGGTAATAATACATCATAGAATTATTGTTGTTTTACCGAACGTGTAATATCCAAAAGCATTTCATCGCAAATGTTAGAAAATGCTATGCTATAGGCAGGTGGAATACTTGTTACAAGATTATCGCTCCTGCTACTGACAACAGAATATGTTTTTTGCATCAGCAAAGATTTTTCACCCTTTGGGCTGTTGATTCGAACAAGAGAAGCTGTCATTTTCAGGTCAACAAAATTAGAATCCCTTTTTGAGGATTCACTATTGCGTGCAGCCATTTCTGTTATTCTGGTTTCCAGTATATAATCTGCTGAACTCATTGAATTGGAGGTAACTACACCACCTGAAAATGCTTTGTAGGAAGAATATCTGTTTAACAAAAAATTAGTAGCAATTTCTGATACCTCAGTAGCCCAACGATGATAATTGTAAGGTTGCAGTTGATTCTCCCCGGTTAATAGTAATAACTTGTCGCTATCATACTCACCGTCTATATTTACTGAACGTATAAGCAATGTACCGGGAATCTGTTCAATATGCTCTAAGGAAATTGGTTTTTGAGTTAAGCGATAATACCCAATCGGCTGATACTCCGTTTTGATGGAGATACAGGCTGTAAGGGTAAGGGCAACAAGGATACAAAATAGTTTCATAGTTTTAGATTGGGGAAGGATACAACAAATATATCCTATTGATAAAGTTATACTAATTGCAGTACTTGTTATTTTTCTCTTGGCGCCGGCTCACTCAAAAGTACTTGAGAAGCGTTATCATTTACCGAGCGGACGAATTTTCGGAGTTGCCGGTTGGTAGTGCCAAGTTCCTCAATTGTTTGTTGTAATGTAAACAATACCTTTTGTGAACTTAGGCTGATTGTGCCGATGGCAAACTCAGCTTTTTGCATTACACTGTCGTATCTCATATACGCCCGGTCAGCTTTATTTTGAAGCTGGAGCTGTTGAATTTGGGAATTCAAACTTTCTGCAGCTGCCTGGAATTTATCGGTCGTTTGGATAAGATTTTCACTCACAGTAGTGAAATTTTCAATGATATGGGAATCTTCTGCTTTATTTGTGAGGGCACCGATTGATTTGCTTGTTTCATCAATATCTTTAATCATTTGTTTGAGCCTTGGGTCACCAAGCAGTTCAGCTGCATTGTGCATGAAACGAATTGATTCACTGGAGATATTTTTTGTATCGATTGCAAGTAAGTTTGTCATTACTTCATCAATTGAGAGCTTCATAGCATCGAGTGTTGACGGGGTAGCTCTGATTACCGGAAATTCCGGGGCAAAGGTAAGTCTGGGGACTGTTGAAAAATCCTCAGCCCGTTCGGGATAATACAGTTGGAGGAATTTCCCTCCTGCAAGCCCTGCCATTTCGATACGGATACAAATGTCATCGTTAATGGTCATTTTTCGGTCAATTTGCATTGTTATCTCGATGAGTTTGCCGTCGGGCGCAAGGCGAACAGAATGGACATTCCCCACAGGTACACCTTGATATTTAACAGGCTGACCCGTCTCCACCCCGGAAACAGAACTCTCGAAATATGTTACAAAATATCGATATTCCTGAAAGAATTTAGATGCCCCAAGCCAAAACACACCGATAACGACAACTGCAATCCCTGAAAGTACAAAAAGTCCGATTAAGAACGGGCTTGACCGACGACGTGAGGGAAGATTTGGCATAGATACCTCT
>CALMMI010000117.1 GCA_937868245.1 uncultured Ignavibacteria bacterium
TTGAAGGTTTATTTTAATCCCCTCGCTCCCCTTTAACAAGGGGATGACGTAGGTTTCTTAACATTATAGAAATCATTACTATTTCACCTGCTTTACCACTCACCCCTACCCCTCTCGATGAGGGGTATAAGACTTTGTTTTACTTTTGAAGTGTACTTTGTGTCTTATCTCCCCCTTGATAAAGGGGGATTAAGGGGGATTTTTCTTCCCCACAAAAAAAGCGCAAGATTGTAGTCCTGCGCTTTTTTCATAAAAAATCAGTCGAATATTATTCTACTGTCGTCTCGTCGGAATCTGCTTCGGGTTCAGGAAGAATTTCTTCAGATGTAGTAGAAACTATAAGTTTTGCTTCTCCTCCTTCTGTTGTCAATTCAATATCCTCTTCTGCATCATCTTCATGAGGAACTGCTGTAATATCGGCAATATTATCACCGTCATCCAAGCGGATAAGGCGTACACCTTGCGTATTTCGTCCGATAATACGGATATCCTTCACGTGCTGACGAATCAGAACGCCGTTAGTTGACATTACTACCAAGTCCTCACTGTCCTGCACTTCCATAATTGCCATTACTTCACCTGTTTTTTCGGTGACGTTCATGGAAATCACACCTTTCGCTCCACGCTTCGTTAGGCGGAAGTCTTCGTAATTGGTACGTTTGCCGTAGCCGTTTTTCCCGACAACTATCACCTGTGCATCACTGCGTTTGATAGCTACCATAGAGATAATCCGTTGGTCGTCTTCGATTCTCATACCGATAACTCCGGTGGCAGTTCTACCCATCGGGCGAACATCGCCTTCGCGGAAGCGGCAAGCAAGACCGTTGTTTGAACCAAGAATAATATCACAACTGCCATCGGTCAAGCGAGCTGAAATCAAACGGTCACCTTCGTCAAGTGATAGGGCAATCTTACCGTTTGCACGTACACTTTCAAACTCGGAAAGGGAAGTTTTCTTTACCGTTCCTTTTTCGGTTGCCATGAAGATGAAGTTGTTATCAGGGAAATCACTCACAGTCAGAGTAGCAGTTACTCTTTCGTCCTGTGCTTTCTCGATGATATTCGCTAGTGAGCGACCCTTGGCGTTACGACTGCCTTCCTGCAAATCATATACCTTCACGCGGAATACACGACCTCTGTCCGTAAAGAACAACAGGTAATTGTGTGTAGAGGCGAGGAATGCCTGTTCTACATAATCATCATCATACGTTCCTGCGCCGCTTGAACCGCGTCCGCCTCTGTTTTGGCGACGGTAATTAGTTACGGTAGTACGTTTAATGAATCCTTTACGTGAAATAGTAACAATCACATCTTCGTTTGCAATCATATCCTCAAGAGTGAAGTCACGGGCATCATACACGATTTCGGTTCGACGTTTATCACCGTATTTTTTCTTGAGTTCTGCTAGTTCATCACTGATAATTTGCATCTGCAAATCAACACTTGCAAGAATTGCTTTCAAACGTTCAATAGTACGGATAAGTTCGCGATATTCATTCATGATCTTTTCACGCTCTAAGCCGGTAAGACGTTGCAAACGCATTTCGAGAATTGCTTTTGCTTGAATCTCGGAGAGTCCGAAACGTTCTTGCAATCTGATGGAAGCAGTCGGGGTATCCGGTGATGCCTTGATTGTTTGGATAACTTCGTCGATATTATCAAGGGCAATGATAAACCCTTCGAGAATATGAGCGCGTTTTTCGGCGGCATCAAGTTCGAATCTTGTCCGGCGTACAATCACTTCAACCCGGTGCTTGATGTATTGCTCCATCATTTCCTTGAGGTTCAATACACGCGGGCGACCTTCCACAAGTGCAAGCATAATTGCACCGAACGTTACTTGAAGCTGTGTATGCTTAAAGAGATTGTTAAGCACAACCATCGGTGTTGCATCACGTTTTAGCTCAATCACGATTCTCATACCGTCACGGTCAGATTCATCACGTATATCCGAAATATCCTCAAGTGATTTTGCACGCACCAAATCAGCGATTTTTTCAATCAAACTTGCTTTGTTGACTTGATACGGTAATTCGGTAATGACAATTGTTTCTTTTGTACGGGTTGCTTCAACTGTTGCTTTACCGCGGACCAATATACGTCCGCGTCCTGTCATGAATGCATCCTTTACACCGTCGTATCCGTAGATTATCCCACCGGTCGGGAAGTCAGGTGCGGTTACGAATGCCATGAGTTCAGGAATCGTAATATTAGGGTTCTCGATAAGAGCTTGTAATCCGTTAACGATTTCTGTCAGGTTGTGCGGCGGGATATTTGTTGCCATACCCACAGCAATACCACCGGCTCCATTTACAAGGAGGGCAGGAAGAACATTCGGGAGCACGCTTGGTTCTTCAAGTGAATCATCGAAATTGCCACGAAAATCTACAGTATTCTTATCAATATCTCGTAACATTTCCAGGGCAATGCCTGCAAGACGCGTTTCAGTGTACCGCATAGCCGCCGGAGGATCACCGTCAACCGAGCCAAAGTTTCCTTGCCCGTCAACAAGCGGGTAGCGAAGCGACCATTCCTGAGCCAAACGTACCATCGCATCATACACAGAACTATCACCGTGCGGGTGGTACTTACCGAGCACTTCTCCTACGAGACGTGCAGATTTCTTATAAGCACGGTTTGGCATCAAACCAAGCTCGTACATCGCGTATAAAATTCTTCTGTGAACCGGTTTTAGTCCGTCCCGCGCATCCGGAAGGGCACGCGAAACGATAACAGACATGGAATAATCAAGGTAGGAATTGCGCATTTCGTCTTCCATTAAGACAGGAAGGATATGCTCAGAGGTTAGGGACATACAGTACTCGTGCTAATACAGTGGGACAAGCCAAATCAATACGAAGTCTAAAAGGACATAAGAGTGTCCATTTACGGTTGTTTGACTACAAAAATAAGGAATTTCGGTGGATTAGAAGGTATGAAATATTGCGGTTAGGAAACTAAGAAATCAAGGGGATTTGGAGGTGTCTTTCCAAAGGGTGATAAAAAATCTAAATCTTAGTGCGTTCATGTATTCTAAACTCATTTTTTAGAGTCATGGCAGTTGTTACAACTGCCATGACCAATATACGCATAGCAGGAAGGTCGGTTGTAGCAACCGACCTGACCCAAAAGTTTTATAACTATTTCATCCATGGTGGTATACACCTGACTTGACCTCAATTTTGGTCACCCTGAGTTCATCGAAGGGTTCAAATGCTTGCCAATTTATGACCAATATAAATTCTTACATCTTGGTGTTTGTTCTTCTTTGATCGTACAAAGCCAACGCACTTTCAAGTAATTGCTTGATTGCATTGGAGTTGATTTGCTCGTCAGACTTGATTTGAACAAAACGGGAAATTTTCCCGTTCCCTTCAAGTAGGCTCTCAGTGTCGGGTAACTCAGTTCCTCTATTGAAACCAAGTTTCAAACCTTTTTTGGAAGGAATAAGTACGCAAATCAATTCAGAATATTTCTGCCCGTAACAATAGGCAATCATTTTTGCAGGGATGTCTATTTGCTCGATGATGTCAGGAAGATTCGCAAATAGAATTTTACGAAGTTTCTGTGCATTCTCAAAAAACTGAACATCATATTGCGATAAGAATGCTTCAATTTGCTTTTCAGATGCCATGGCTGTCTTGTCCTTCTTGAGAAATTTTTATACCATGCTTGACCACACACCCCTGCCCCTCTCGAAGAGGGGCATAAAGACTTTTTATTTGTAACTTATTTTTCTTACCTGCTTATCATAATCTTCCCGAATACAGGATCGCTATACGTGGTTGCCTGTACATTTAGCCGATAGAAATATATTCCCGAAGCAACACGGTCTCCTAAACGGTCATTCCCGTCCCAAATCATGGAGTTAGTTCCGATATGTACTTTTGATGTGAGTGAGCGCACTGCCTGTCCTGACATGTTGAAAATGTCGAGAGTAGCAGGGGAGTCCTGATCCTGTCCACGGTAATCGAATGCAAGTACGGTTGCTTGTTCAGTTGGAGTAGGTATTGCAAGAATGTTTTCTATGGAAGCATTCTTTGATACATACAGATAAATTTTGAGTGTGTCTTTGTTGGATGAGGCATCTTCAACGGTAATTTGGGCTATGTTTTCCTCTTCCAGTCGATTGGTTATGAACGAAAGGCGCGCACGAATATCACCTTGCCCTTGTACACGTTCAAACTTCACATTGAGAGATGTTGTATCGGGTTGGAGGAACCGATTGAGACGAATTTTTATCTTTGCCGAGTCAATAACCAACTTTGAATTGTCATGAATAATGATTTCAAAGAGAGGATTCGGAGCAATGTAATCTTTATCTTTTACGGCAATACCATCAACACGAAACTCAATATGAGGCTTGATTGTATCTTCCCGGACATGGAAAAATGAAGAAGATTTATTGTTAAAAAGATATATCTCGTGCAGATTGTTCTGTGCGTCAATAACTGGCTGAATTAACGATGTTTTTGCCAGTTTATTACTTGGAAGCATATAGATAGATCCGATGGATTCTCCGGATAAAAGCTTGGGCAATGGATGGGAATACGTAAACGAACTCCCGTTCCCTAAAGTGGGACGGATATTTGTGCTGACTTCCGAGGTGGCGGGCAAACCTCTTTTTGCAATGTTCATAAGTTCGAATTTGAACATCGAGGTATCGCCCCTGAGAACACTATCTGCCGAAATAGATGTTTTGCTCGGTAAAAGAGCATATTCCACAGTAGGTGTATAGATACACTCAAATCCTGATACTGTTGGTTCAATAGTATAGTGTGCTCTTGAAAGCAAGGTCTTTACCCGTAGATATGGATACTCCTTTGCAGAAATATCACGTATTGAAATCGACCTTATAGAATCTGTTCTAAGCAATTGCTCAGTTGAGGAACTGCTTGTCTTACCATAAATTTCCACTTTC
>CALMMI010000118.1 GCA_937868245.1 uncultured Ignavibacteria bacterium
AAGTGCAGCTGCGCCAATAGCAGGAGTAGTATCCGAGAACGTGCTTATATAACAATCTGCATGAATTGCATCCCGCAAATAAGGATTGCCCAAGAGTACGGTAATTACTTTCCTTCCATCTGCTATTAATGAAATAGCATGATCAAGCTGGGCTGGTACATCCACAGATCCTTTATGAGACCTTGCCCGCATAAAGATTGCAATAACAATTATTTCCGCATCTGCTGTTTGTTCTGCAAGTGCAGTTGCTTCATCATCCGTAATTGCTGCATCCAGGAATCCGAAATCACAATCGCTTTCCACTGTTTGAGCAAGGAAGTGGAAAAATTCTGCGCCGGGTTCCATATTGTCGTCCTGCATCACCGCAAAAGCTGCAAATGTTTCGTATTGACTTAACGGAAGTACACGTTTTGGGTCTTCAATTTTCACAGCTTTTTTTGCAGTTTGCAGAGCAAGGTTAGCATGTTCCTCCAGCGAGATAGGTTTTGATTCGAGCGAGGCTACCATTTGCGAGCACCACTTTTTGGCTTCATCAATATGTGCTGCTGCTTGATGCAGGCGTTCGGCAAACTGTGGATTTGCTTCCGCTTCCATTGCAAGAGCTTCGATAGCCTCCCAGGGATTTTCCGGAATTAAGATAACATCAGCTCCCGCATCCATAGCCCTTATTGCAGCTTCACCACTTGAATATTGGCGGGTAATTGAGTGCATTTCGAGTGCGTCGGTTACACTTAATCCGTTAAAATGTAATGTATTCTTTAGAAATCCGGTCGTGATTGCTTTTGAAAGGGATGCAGGTTCATTTTCGTGAGTTGGGAAACGGGGACTTTCATCTACCGATTCTTTGCCGGCAGCAGTTAGTGCCGGAGCTGCCATGTGGGCTACCATAACTGACCGTACTCCCGCATGGATTGCTGCACGAAATGGTTTAAGTTCGGTTTTCTCTAAACGGACGAGATCGTAAAGAAGCGTAGGAAGCGAAAGATGAGAATCCACCGATGTATCTCCGTGACCCGGAAAATGCTTTGCACACGCAAGTACGCCTTCGGATTGCATTCCTTCAATCATTGCAATGATATGAGGGATAATTGCCTCGGGTGTTTCACCAAAAGAACGGATGTTGATAATTGGGTTCTTAGGGTTGGAATTAACATCGCACACAGGCGCGAAATTCCAGTGGATACCTATTCCCCGTGCTTCCCTTGCAATAGCTTGGGCTATTTTTCGTGTCATTGCCGGATCATTCGCTTTGCCGATGGCCATAGCTTGTGGAAATGCAGTTCCACCTTCAAGTCGCATCGGGAGACCGTATTCATAATCGGCACTCATGAGTAGTGTTCCGTTTGCAATGGTTTGCAGGGCAGCAATCATTGTACGGGTTTCATCCAGTTTCCCTTGGAAAACACAGAAACCGGCTATACCGCTTGCAGCAAGCCTGTGAATATTCTCCCGATATTCATCATCAACCGAGTATTTATCTTCCATAACATTTGGCATTACACAACTTGCAGCAAGACGATAGAAAGGCGAAGAATTCATAGGAAACCGGAAAAATTAATAAGAATGTTTTTGCAAAATTACGAAGTAACCGCAACGCATACACGGGGTGCATGAAGAATATGAATAAATTATGTGTAGGTTTGTAATGTGAACGTAAAAATATTTGTCCCTAAGGCATCATATAACAAAGAACAATCTGAAAATCTAAAAACAACCCAAAACTCAAACAAAAAAAATCTGTGGAGAAAAATATATGAGTACAAATGAAGAGTCCCACGCAGAATCGCAACAGCACAGCCATTCCGCACCACTTCGCCGTGTAACTACACGCAGACTGGTGGATATGAAGAAGCAAGGCAAGAAAATTGTATGCCTTACTGCCTACGATGCATTGATTGCCCGCGTTTTGGATGAAGCAAAAGTGGATGTGATACTTGTAGGGGATTCTCTAGGGAATGTGGTGCAAGGACATGAAACAACCATCCCTGTTACTCTCGAGGATATTATTTACCATACAAAGGCTGTTAATCGCGGTGTAAAACGTGCAATGGTTATTGCCGATATGCCGTTTATGAGCTACCAGATTTCACCGGAAGAAGCATTCCGTAATGCAGGACGATTAATGAAGGAAGCTGGGGCAAGCGCAGTAAAAATTGAAGGTGGAGAGCGGGTAGCCGAAGCAGTACGACGGATGACGGAAGCAGGAATTCCGGTTATGGCACATCTTGGGCTTACGCCGCAAAGCATCAACCAATTTGGCAGTTATAGAGTTCGCGGGACGGATGAGGCGGAAGCCGAAATCCTTCTCCGAGATGCTAAGCTATTGGAGCAAGCAGGGGCATTTGCAATTGTTCTCGAGAAAATTCCAAGCGGTCTGGCTGCTCAAATCACTGCTTCGATTAGTATCCCCACAATCGGAATCGGTGCAGGACAAATGTGCGACGGGCAAATCCTTGTGTACACCGACATGCTAGGGCTGACTGTAGATTTTAACCCGCGTTTCGTCCGGCAATATGATAATCTTTATCAAAGAATCCACTCTGCTGTTTCGCGGTATGGTGATGATATTCGTAATTCTGATTTTCCGAATGAAAGCGAAAGCTATTAGGGAGGTACAATGATTAGAGATTTTAAGGAAATAATAGTTGCCTTTTTTTTAGGAGCTATCATTCTGACAATAGCCTCTTGCGGCGGAAATACGATTACCGATCCTTCTGAAGTTGTTTTTCCTGATTCTAACATAAGTTATAAGAGTCATGTTTTGCCTCTTTTATCGCTCAGTTGTGCGTACATAGGTTGCCATAACGATGAAAGTGCTGCTGGTAATTTAAGGCTGACATACTATGTTGCAATGTTCCAACACGCAGGGTTAATCATTCCTTTCAAACCGGATAACAGTGTGCTTATCCAGACCATTGAAGGTACTCTGCCGCACAAAGCAACCTACCGCCAGGACTTTAATGCAAATCAGAAAAAGGGAATGAGGCAGTGGGTTTTGGAGGGGGCGAAGGATAATTAACATATTTTCCGTAACTTGGGGTTTGCAAGACATAAGCAATGAAATCATATATTGTAATTAAGAAACA
>CALMMI010000119.1 GCA_937868245.1 uncultured Ignavibacteria bacterium
CTCCCGAAGATATTTTCTTTCTTCTCTGCACAGGTTCCAAGCCAAATCCCGATGAACACGATGAAATCAAACACGCATTTGCTCAAAAAGCTGTTGTGCCTGATTACATTTGGGATGTACTCAAGGCAATGCCAAAGGATTCTCATCCGATGGTGATGTTGAGTGTTGGTATCCTGGCTCTTGAACGTGAATCCAAATACCGTAAAGTATATGAAGAAGGTGGCTCGAAGGATGCCCTTTGGCAGGCTACAGCCGAAGATTCGATTACACTTTTAAGCGGAGTTTCAACAATTGCTGCCGGTATCTACCGCATCCGTTTCGGCAAAGGCGACCCTATTGCACCGCAAGCAGGACTCGACTGGAGCGCGAACTTTGCTCACATGCTCGGCATCTCGGATAACGAAAGTTTCCGTGATTTGATTAGATTATATCTTGTATTGCACAGCGATCACGAAGGCGGAAACGTTAGTGCCATGACTTCTCACGTGGTAAGCTCAGCTCTTTCGGACGTATTCTACTCTGTAAGTGCCGGGTTAAACGGTCTTGCAGGACCTCTTCACGGTTTGGCAAATCAGGAATGCTTGCGCTTTATCTTGGATTTGAAAAACGAATTCAACGGCGTACCGACAGATGAGCAGCTCCGCGAATACACATGGAAACGTCTAAGCAGCGGACAGGTTATCCCGGGCTACGGTCACGCAGTTCTCCGTGTTACTGACCCTCGTTTCACAGCATTCCATCAATTCGCTGAAAAGCACAATTTGCAAGATGATACAATCCAAATCATGCAAAAATTGTTCAGAATCGTACCGGAAGTTCTTAAAGAACAAGGTAAAGCGAAAAATCCATGGCCTAATGTGGATGCAGCATCCGGTTCATTGCTTCATCATTACGGATTACAAGAATTTGAATTTTATACAGTGATGTTCGGTGTATCAAGAGCGATGGGAATTTGCTCGCAGATACTGTTCCACCGTTTATTCAATTCTCCGATTGTACGTCCGAAGTCGATGACTCTTGCGGAAATAAAGAAATTAGCGGGAATGTAATGAAGGTAGAAACCCTCATATAAAATAAAAAAGCTCCATATCTGAACGTATGGAGCTTCTTTTTCTTCTGAGTGTTTATGTGAACCCTACTGGACTCGAACCAGTGACCTTTACCATGTCAAGGTAACGCTCTAACCAACTGAGCTAAGGATTCATGTGTCGGAAACAGAATACGAAGATAAGACGAAAACGCCAATTATCAAAAAGTATTTTTAGTGGGGTAGGTAGGTTGACAGTATTATTCCACAGAGTAAGTATTGAAAGTGGCAAGTATCTGATACTTCGACAAGCTCAGCATGACAAGTTGGTTATGTTGTATTGAAAATGTTCTGACGATTGAAAAATTACGTCACACTGAGCCCGTCGAAGTGTCCAAACACTTACCTAATAGCTAAAGAATATTTATCGTCATGTCGGTTGTTACAACCGACATTCTTAATATCAAATATAGTAGGATGTCAGTTATTACAACTGACCGGACGGGGAATATTCACGCATGTCATCCTGAACTTGATTCAGGATCTCCGTTGCTGTGTGGTCGTGTATATTCTGACCTGCTATTTTGTGGTACAAGCGGAGATGCTGAATCAAGTTCAGCATGACAGGATAATTACATCGACAAGATTGGACAGTTAATATTTATCTGTTTTTGTTCAGTTTAGCTTCCTCAATCAATCAAAAAATCAATCAGTATTGTTTCACATTTTTTCAAATTATATGGTTATTTGGTTAATATTTGGCTTGGGCGCATTGTCGCTGTTGGTGGCATTTATGTACTCGCGGATGGTTACCTCTGTTTCAATTGAAAAAGGTGCTGAATCTCCGCAAGAAGTGGCAAAGCTCACGGAAATTTCTGAAGCAATTGCCGAAGGTGCGATGGCATTTTTGAAACGTGAGTATCGTATCCTTGCTCTGTTTATGGTGATATTCGCAGTTATTATCGCTCTTACGGTGAATGACCCGCATACGAATATTGCAACAGGAATGTACTCCGCGATGAGCTTCCTGATTGGTGCAGGAATTTCGGTTGCTGCCGGGTATATCGGGATGAAAATTGCAACGAAAGGTAATGTGCGTACAGCTGCTGCAGCACGTATTTCGCTTGCAGAGTCATTCGGAATTGCGTTTAAGTCGGGCGTGGTGATG
>CALMMI010000120.1 GCA_937868245.1 uncultured Ignavibacteria bacterium
CTTTCAACGGATAATGGCGCAAATTGGATTGAAAGAAATACAGGAATAGTTATACCTGCTGTCTACTCAATAACAAAAAGTGGTGAAAATCTGTATGCTGCTGCTAGTTCGATGATATACCGTTCAACAAATAATGGAACAACGTGGGTGCAAGTGAAAACTACCTTCTATTCCTATGATTATTATGGAGCCGAATTGATTGCATCTGGTTCAAGCCTGTTTGCTGCAGTAGACGAAGATACTAAATACTCAATTTACCGTTCTTCCGACAATGGCGACACTTGGAGCAAGGTAAGTGAAGGAATGGCTGAAAACGCACAAACTATTTCACTTGCAACAAGCGGTACAACCCTTTTTGCAGGTACGTTTTACTCAGGTTTATGGAAACTTGATCTAACAACGTTAGATGCAACTGACAATAACAAAACAGCAGTAGCTGCAAATCGATTGTCGTATTTCCCAAACCCTGCAACTACTACCCTTACAATCAACAGCACCTCTCTTCCATTCAACGAATTTTCTCCTGTTACCTACACACTCTCTACACTTACAGGCAACAAACTCATGCAGTTTGAGCAAACAGAAAAGCAGTTTAGTGTTTCGCTTAATGGGATTGCGAGCGGAGTTTACGCGCTATCAGCCGCGCAGGGCGGGAAGCGGGCAGTGGTTATGGTTACTGTGGTGGAGTAGGAGCTAAAATCTGCAAATAAATCAGAAACATGGGGCGCAATCAAAATTGCGCCTTTTTATTTTCCATGTCCATTATTTTTTCTATTCCATGTATTTTTGCAGATACAAATCTTCACACTATCATCCCATACTATCCACAGAGTGTTTTTATGAAAACTATTCTCACTGTACTTGCGCTTGCTGCGCTAGTTCTCTCGTCCCCAGTTTCAGCTCAATGGATTCAAACAAATGGACCTTACGGAGGTTATGTGAGCTGTCTGGGTGCAAGCGGCTCGAAAGTACTTGCCGGGAATAATTTCGGTGATATTTATTACTCCACAAATAATGGAACAAACTGGCAAAAAAGCAAAACCCGATTTGATGACAGCCGTATAAATGATTTTGCAATGCTCAGTAATGATGTGTTTGTTGCAAACGACAAGGGGGTGTTCATTTCATCCGATAACGGAATGAATTGGTCTGAAACCAAAAATCCCATTGTGATGCAATTTCTTGGTTCTTATGCTCTTGCAGTGCTCGATTCAAATGTATTTGCATCATCTGCTGGAGCACTGTATGTTTCCTCGGATAAAGGATCTACCTGGAAAGAAAGAATCGACACAAATGTTACCAATTACGGCATGTACTGTTTTGCTACCGGTGGTAAGAACATTTATACAGGTACATCGAAAGATGTATTTGTTTCAAGCGACAATGGAATAAGCTGGACAAATATCAGCAAAAACGGCTTGCCTGATACCACTATTCTAACGTTGGCTGTGAGCGATAATTTCATTTATGCCGGAACTTATATAGGTGTCTATATTTCTTCGGATAATGGGGCAACGTGGAAAGAAAGTAATTCGGGAATGGCAAGTATGCCGGTTGCATCAATAAAAGCAGTTGGAACTACTGTTTTCGCTGCAACGGAAAACGGTGTATTTGTATCCACCAACAACGGAACAAATTGGAGTATTGCAGATATAGGTTTGCCAACTACACCTGTAAGCTCGTTGGCGTTGAGTGGTACAAACCTTTATGCTGAAACAGGTTTGGGTGTCTATCTATCCACCAACAACGGCGGGAATTGGACATCTGCCAATACCGGTTTGTCAGCCGTCAATATTGCTAAACTTGTTGTACAAGGGTCGAATCTGTATGCTGCATGTTGGGAGTCGGGCTTATACAGATCCACAGATAACGGAAACTCATGGAAATACATAAGCAAAGGATTGGATTATGTAAATGTATCAACTTTTGCAATTAAAGGGACAGACTTTTTTATAGGGTCAGACAAAGGTTTGTTCATCTCTAAGGACAGTGGTGCAACATGGAAAATAGCTTACGGTGCTATCGGTAACACCACAATATCCCAGCTTGAAGCAAGAGGCAGCAACTTCTATGGGGTGATTTTTGGATATGGGGTGTTTCTCTCCACAAATCACGGCACAGGCTGGGTTCCCATCAGTACAACGTTGACAAACAGCTATATAAATTGTATGGCATTCATTGGCGAAAGTTTGTTCATCGGAACTTTAGGTGATGGCGTTCTAGTAACTACCAACAACGGAACAACGTGGCAACATGTTAACTCCGGTCTGACCGAAAGCAGTGTACTATCGTTAGCGGTAAGTGGAACAACCTTGTATGCGGGTACTCAATTAGGGGTATTCCGTTCTAGGAACAATGGCGAAAATTGGACTATGATTAATTCGGGTATGGCTGATGCACGAATTTCCGCTCTTGCTGCCGAAGGTACAAATGTATATGCAGGTTCATATAAAAGCTTTTTCTACTCAACTAACGAAGGAGAAAGTTGGACAGAACAGAAAGACGGATTGAATAATGCATATATTAGTAATCTGGTAGTAAGCGGTAACAGCGTAATAGCAGGAACATATAGTTCGAGTATCTGGAGGCTTGCTGCTCCAACAGGCGGTATTTCGGAAGATGATCATCAATATGGTACAGACGTTTTCAAACTGACATGTTATCCAAATCCGGCAACAAATTCCCTTACGGTTGACGGGGCTGCAATGTCTATCTCAGGGACAACACCTGTACGTTATATACTATCCACACTCACAGGCTCTATCGTAATGAAATTTGAGCAGCGCGAACAGAAGTTCACAATTCCGTTGGATGGAATTTCAAGCGGAGTATATTGTCTGAAAGCAGAGCAGGGGTTAAAGCGTGCGGCAGTGATGGTAACAGTTGTGGAGTAAACAATAACGAATAAATTTTCAGTAGCGGTGGGTTTGCATACCCATTGATTATATTACGTAGGAGGACAGAATTAATTAAACTTTTGAGGTGATTATATGGCAAGTAACTGTACCCTTCGATGAACTCAGGGTGACAAACTATTTCTGTCATGCTGAGCCCGTCGAAGCATAAAAATACTTGCCTCTTTTTTGTTTTTGTTTCAAATTCAAAAAGTAAATTAATTCTGTCCCCATATCTATCAAAGAAAAAATCCATGCGTGCAGTAATTCAAAGGGTAAGCAGTGCTTCAGTAACAATCGACGGTCAAATTACTGCATCCATTAATCAAGGTTTGGTAGTTCTCCTCGGTATCACTCACACAGATACACGCAAAAATGCAGAAGCACTTGCACACAAGATTGCAGGACTGAGGATATTTTCGGATTCCGAAGGGAAAATGAATCTGTCGGTTCACGATATAAACGGCAGCTTGTTGATTGTCTCGAATTTTA
>CALMMI010000121.1 GCA_937868245.1 uncultured Ignavibacteria bacterium
TCCTTCTGGTTTATCACCTTGTTTTGTTATACCTAACAATGTTGCAGGATTCACATATCTCCATACTAATTTATTGTTTGGAGTTACTTCAAAAAATTCCCCGGTTGTTCCTACGCAGATTAATGTGTTCCCGTTTGATAGTCTTTGTGAACTTGAGAAACTCAATGCGGAGAAGCCACCTCGTGCTGAATCAGTATAAATCCAATCTTGTTTTTCAGGACCAAATGACTCATTTTGCTGATATAAATAACTACCATCTCCTAAGATTGGCGGATTAATAATATCGACAGATGAGTAATTTCCATTTTTACGACCTAAGCCATTATTAAAAACCATTATCTTACCGGCATCCGTAAGTCCTTTTTGAATCCAGTGCGCATTGTGCTCACCGAACAATTTTCGGTCGTTTTGGGTTCCCATGTCATAAGAAGCAGCGTTGCCCCATCTGTACAGTAAATCTCCACCTTTACCATATTTCCCACCTGTTTGGGTTGCAGCTTCTTTTGTAGTTGTGCTGTGGTCAAGCACCCAAACTTCACCGAATCCATAAGCATTAACCAATATTTGGTCGAGATCTGCATTGTAATCAATTGAATTAAAGTGAAGCCAATCTAATAGCTTGTGGGGCTTTTCAATTGAATAGTTAATGTTAATTCGGGTTGGATTATCGGCGATAATATTATAATTACTTTTCGCTTGGTCATATTCTTGAACAAGATGATCCCACGAACTCCATTGCCATACAACATCTCCCGTATTTTTTCCGGTTGGATTTATTTCAATAATTTTATCGAACCAACCGTTTTCATTTGCTATTGCTGTGTCACGCCCTGCATCAACAACATCTTTATAACTTTTTGATTCCCAAATAATTGCCAGTACATTTCCATTTGGTAAGGGGTAAATATCGTGATGCTGACACATCGTATTGCTCGAAAGTGCGTAAGACCACAGCAACGTTCCATCCCAGCCGATTCTTTCGATCACTCCACCCGCTCCGCCGCCAATTTTAAAAACCGGATTATCTACATTTCCTGAACGAAGAATAGAGCCATCCTCCAATAAATACACGCTCAGCCCCGGTTTGTACATACTTGACCACTCATGCACTTTTTCGCCGCATTTATTTATTAAGTATGTTGTGGTACTCGATATTGGTGCAAAAAGTACATATCCGTCCTGATTATCACCTTGGCTATATTCCAATAATCCTACCGTCGGTTGCTGTGCTCTTAGATTTCCTGAAGTACAAACAACACAAAAGATAGAAAACAATGTCAGGAAACACTTCATTACCTTATCTTCTACATTCTGAGATTTGAATTTTATAAATATTTTCATTTGTATCGTTTCCGTCAAATATCTTTTTTAGTCATTCTAACATTCTATCACTTTTTCATCTTGCAATCACAACTTTTTTAATTGAAGTTGAATTTTGACTGATAACTTTAAGAATATATGTTCCAATAGGGATTACACTCACGTCTATATTTATCGCATCGTTTTCAGCTTTTTGAAAGTTTTTACTTAAGACTACAGTACCCAATGAATTTACGAGTACTGTTTGATAAGTGTTACCCTCTTTTGCCGCAAAGCTTATATGCAGTAAATCACCCGAAGGATTTGGATACACATTTACTTCTGTATCAGTTTCTTTTTCTTCTTGTACTGAAACAATTGAACACAAATCAGGAGTATAAGGATTTAGCTCAATTGGTTCTTCGTGTTTAAGTTCCCGCCCGTTAAAACCCGAAAAATCAACGGGGTAAAATCCCGCTCTAAACGTTAGATTTCCTGACGGTGCTTCTCCTTGTTTTGTTATCTTTCCGTATGAAACCGGACAGATACATTTCCACACCGTTTTTTTATCCGGTGTTATCTCAAAGAATGTACCTGTTGTAGAAGCACATATCAACGTATTCCCATTTGGCAATCTTTGGGCACCGGACTGATTAAAAGAGAAAAAATTCATTGGAATTGTATCTTTATATATCCACTCCGGAACTTTCGGCAAATATGCCTCATTTGGATTTAAAGTATAATTGCCATTATTATCAACAGTTGGAGCAAATACCTCAACAGAAGAAAACATTCCAGGTCTGCCCATTCCATTGTTAAAAACAAGAATCTTTCCTTGATCGGGTAATCCTGATGCAATCCATTGGGGGTTATGTTGACCAAATAATTTTTTATCTGCTACTGTTCCTCGCTTGTATGCTTCCGGATTTCCCCATCTGTAAAGCACA
>CALMMI010000122.1 GCA_937868245.1 uncultured Ignavibacteria bacterium
TATGTAAATTCAAATCTGAAGGCAATGTACAACATAATCGCAATAATCGCCAGTATAACCGCAAGAAGTGCTTTCATACGCAATTCCTTACCTACCTTTGGTCCGATTGTATCCACTTTAAGAATTGTAATCTTTTCATTTGGATACTTTTCTCTCATAGCTTGAATAATCTTTCCTGTTGCATCCTTACTAAGATTTAAAGCTACACGGACAAGGAATTGATTTTCCTTACCATACGATTTAATTTCCGCGCCTTCGAACTGCTTGTCGATAACATTTCTAATTTCTGCTGTATTAATTTTTTCTGAAAACTGCATTGCAATTTCAGTTCCACCTTCAAAATCAATACCAAAACGTAATCCCAAGATAAACGGAGCAAGAATCCCAACTACGTTTAATACAAGTGATAAGTAAATAAAAGTTTTTCTTTTTCCTAAGAAATCTATTTTTGTTCCATGTAAGAATTGCATTGTATATACTCCAAAGTCAAGAGGTTTTTTATAAGGATTTAGGTTGACCGAAACTAATCATTCCCGATTCACGACGAGAAACCATTATTTCAATTATAGCACGTGAAACAGTAATTGCTGTAAAGAAGGTACTCAAAATACCTATCATTAGTGTTAATGCAAACCCTTGAATTGGACCTGTACCTAAGAAGAATAGGATTAGCCCTGTAATAAATGTTGTAATGTGAGTGTCGATAACAGCAGTAAGTGCCTTGCTGAATCCTTCGTCGATTGCACCCCTTGCTGACCTTCCGCGAAGGAGCTCTTCACGAATACGTTCAAAAATCAGAATGTTCGCATCCACCGCCATAGCAATGGTCAGGATAATACCTGCAATTCCGGGAAGTGTTAATGTTCCTTGGAATAGCGGCAACGTAGCCATGATTAGCGAAACGTTAATCAACACAGCAATGTTGGCAACCCAACCGCCGGTTGAATAATAAACACCCATGAAAAGAATAACAATTAAAAACGCTATACCACTCGCCATCAGACCACTATTAATAGAGTCCTCCCCGAGTGATGGACCAACTACGCGTTCTTCCATAATTTTAACAGGGGCACCTGCTTTTAGAACAATTTCAAGAAGGTGGGCTTCTTCAGCGTTCTGCATACCTGTAATTTGAGAATTACCACCTGTAATTTTTCCTTGAACAGTAGGAGCTGAATACACTTGATCATCAAGAACGATAGCAATTTTTTTCTTGATATTTGCGCCTGTTATTCTTGCCCATGTTGCTGACCCGTCAGGATCCATTTCCATCATAACAACAGGAGTGTTGGACTGAGGATCGAATGAAGCGTGAGCATTTGTAACAACATCACCTTTTAATTCCGGCTCTCTCTTTAAGCAATAGAAAGAATAAATCGGATTGGAAGCGTTAGCCGGACTGCTTGATTTAGCTGTACGGAGAACTTGCAAATCATTAGGAATAAGACGGTTAATATCTGAACGCTTTAAATAGTTGTTGAAACGTTCAAGTGAAGACTCAGGAATTTGGAAATAATATTCTCCATCAGGAAAATCATCTTTGATATAACTGATTGGTTGTGATTTCTCGTTTTGTATAAAGTAAGAAATGAACAACGATGTAAATGGATGATCCTTTTCATATCGTTTTTGAGCTTCTTCTTTTGGAAGTCCAGCATACGGATCTGATGTATCTGCGGTTTTAGCGGCTGCGGTATCTTTTTTAGTACTGTCATTAACAGCAACTTTAGTAGAATCAACTTTAATTGCAGTTGAATCAGCTTTTACAGAATCTTTTTTAGTAGAATCTACACCAACCCCAAGTTTTTTAGCTTTCGATAAATATTCATCTATCTTATAGAATGCATGAACAATCTCAGCATTGTTTCTTACAAGTTTGAACTCCAAACGAGCAGAAACTTCGATAAGCTTGCGCATTTCTTCCTCGTTGTTCACACCTGGGAGCTCAAGAACAATTCTACG
>CALMMI010000123.1 GCA_937868245.1 uncultured Ignavibacteria bacterium
AACCGTACAAAATAAGCACCTTGCCCAATTTCATGATTGATTGAAAGCGGGTCGATATGGTGCCCTGCATCAACATATTCATCTTTGAGCGATGTAAGTACCTCGCCGAGTATGCTCACAAGATCGATACTTACACTCACTCTGTCCGAAAGTGAATACTCCACATTAAAATTAGTTGTACCATTATCTGTTACATTAGGGTAAACTGATAGCAATTCCGTGCTTTTGGGCAACGGTTCATAAGAAAATCCCGATGAAATATTTTTTTCCTTTGAAACTAACCTTGCTTGAGATATTACACCGCGTAAGCTGTCTGTAATATCCGATGCGCCGATTGCAAAACCTACCCGAACTGTTTCACCACGGGGAAGAGTCATCGGCCCCCCGCCGATTACCATCGATACATCGGTAGGGTTTGAAGCTCTTCTGCCAATTCCGCTTGATAACATCCCCCACTTAACAGTATTGTTAAATCCACCGGATATGCTCGACCCTCCGAAATATACTCCGTCGTTATCAGCTGCATAAAAATTAAGAGGTTGTGCACTAAGGAGAGCCACTGCTACGGAAGGCAGGGTATCTGTTTGGATTCGATATGCGTACCCGAAACCGTCCTGTTCATCCAAACGTATAATATTATTCTGCCCGGAAATACCTATATCCCAGTCAAAATACAACCCGGCGTGAAGAGAAGTAAAATCTTGTGCGGATGTATTTGTAATATCATACGTAACAAGTACAAAATCCTCATTTTCCTTACCTGCAAATTGATATGCATTCTGCTTTACACTAACGCCTACTTCGTATGAATCATCATGATCCTTAAACTCACCCTGCCCGTCTTCAAGGGCAACTATACCCGGGATTGTTACCGAAAAAGGTTTGGTAAGAACGAACGATTTATCCTGTTCCATCGTATTAATGGAGCGAGCCACATTAGAGATACTAAGATCAGATGTAGCAATCATCAAAGAACCTTCAAAAAGCAAATTGGATTTATTCTTATAGATAAATCCACTCCCCTGTTTATTCAACGGGTAATCATTAAAGCCGATATTGCCGATACTATTAAATGTAACGGTAATATTATTTGCTGCCATAGTTCTGTAGGTTGGATTAACAGTCAGCATGATAATGCCGGAGGAGATTTCTCCGAGTGAATCTTTGAATTGCAACTGAATCGTCATGTTGAAATTTTCAGGCGCGTCATGAGGAACTGTAAACACAAGAGGAATTGATATTTCACGTTCTTCAAGTGTGGAGAAACTTCCTGCATCAATTGTCTGTGGGGAAAAAACGACTCCTATGTTATCCGGGAGCACCGGATTTACGATTAGATTTTTTACAGGAGCTAAAATGTTTTTGAGTGTTAGATGGACTTCAACGTTCTCGTCGATTTCAAGTAATCCGTTGTTGTTGGCATCAATTACTTGATGTTTGGAAAGGATAACCGAGCGTGTGTTCTTATCGGTGATAGCCCTTAACGCATTAATCCTTCCACTGCCTATATATCCTGCAAAACTTGGGTTGAGTGAATCAATATTATCCGATGTAGCCTTAATTTGTTCTTTTATCTGCTCCGGTGTATAATTGGGAAATTTTTGACGCACCATAGCTGCCACTCCTGCTACACAAGGTGCTGCCATTGATGTACCGCTAAGGCTTTCGTATGAATTATTCGGAGTTGTGGAGTAAATTAAATACCCCGGAGCTGAGATATCAACAGAGCGGTCGTAATTGGAGAAATATGCAATAGTATCGTTCTTCTTTGTAGCAGTAACCGAGATTACTCCCGGATACGCAGCAGGGAAGAATGTAACTTTTTTGCCGTCATTTCCGGAAGCTGAAACAATTAATGCACCTAAAGATATTGCACTGGAAATAACTTCACGTTCAGATTCAGCTGAGGTTTGGCTACCCCAACTGCAGCTGATTACTTTTGCACCAACCGAAGCAGCATATAAAATACCGTCGTATCCATTATCAATAGTACCGCTATTACTCTTGTCCCGCGCTACTTTTACAGGAAGAATCCGTACATACCGGGCAGTGCCTGCAATCCCAATACTGTTGTTGATAACCGCCCCTGCAATTCCTGCACAATGAGTTCCGTGAATGTGTCCGGGGTAGGGATCGTTATCCTGACCCGTTGGGGAGGTGGAGCTTAAAAAATCCCATCCGTGCCAGTCGTCTATAAACCCGTTGCCGTCATCATCGATATTATTTGTTTGCTTGTCGTTTCCCTTGGAATCTTTCCCGCTTTCACCAGGGTTGATGTAGATGTTCGGAGCAAGGTCTTCGTGATCATAATCTACACCTGTATCAATAATTGCAAGGAGAATCGGTTTTGTATCTGAAGGGAAGGCGTCCCATGCTTCTGTAGCTTTTATAACTTGTACATTATACTGTTCATTGGAGAGAAACCGGGGGTCGTTCGGTTCAAAAACAATGGTATGCTCGGGCATTGGTTCGGCATATTCAACGTTTGGGTTCGAGGCGATTTTTTGTGAAAGCAATTCAACATTTATTGCCTGGGAACAATCAAGAACGCAAATTAAAGAAAGGTTTTCTGAAATAGATTGTGATCGTTTATTGAATGAATTATTCAATTCATTTTCACGCTTTGCAACTGCCTGCAACGTAGCGTCATTTATATAGCCGTGTGAGTTGTGGCTGCCAAGAAGTGTTCTAAATTCTGAAATTTCCCCGTTTCTTTTTTGGGTTAACCATTCTTCTGCTATTTGGGAGTTTTGCTTGAATTTTACAACGATGATACCGGGGCGAATATTTGCAAAACAAGTAGATATGATGCAGGTGATTGCAATACTCAAAGAAAAAAGTAGTCGAGTGAGTTTCATTGCGAAAGCTCCTTTTTTGAACTAATTGAATGTTATAAATTTATGTACGGAGAATTACCAAAACTATTGCTCGAAATCTAAAAAAATCTCTTGAAATATAATTGAGATTGAGTCCTTGTATATCTACCGGTTAGGTTCAGTAATCGCTGTGAACAGTAAACGATGTATTTATCGAAACAATCCTGTAAATCCAAAGCCGGCGGCAATTATCAAAAGCATTGCACCGCTTACCCACATTGCAACTCTTTTACGGTTCGAATTTTTCCCTACAAAAGGGAGCAATACCCAAAAAACACACCAAATGAACAGGAAAACTGCTGCTAAATCGGTAGTGAATATTCTTAAAATCTGAAACTCAGGAAGAAAATACCAACTTGGTCGAAGTGTAGCCACGCCGCTAATTGCTTTACTTAAGTCGGCAGGTAAACGTTCGGAATATTTTCCAAATGGAACAATGGTTATTGTTAGTATTGAAAGAACAATAAATGTAAGTGTTCCCTTAGAGAAATATAAAACAGTTGAGTGGGAACGGGCATCACCTAATTTTTTGGATAACCTGAAAACTGAGCGGAACAGCACAATAATAGCAATCGGGCTAACTAGAATATGCATGATAAATATTCGTGGAAGTGTGGCAGGTTGCAGAGTTGCACCTCCTCGTAAGACCGCTCCGAATGTTTCCCCGAAAGGAAGATTACTTATTGCACTCAGTACAATTTGCGCTGAAACATACCCAAGAATATTCCATGGTAAAATATGACCAAGAAATGCAGAAAACAATGATACTGCAATAATTCCCAATGTTTGAAGCCACACTAATTCCAGAGGTGCGCGGTATCCGCGTTTGAAGAACAACAGTACAAATCCAATTGCAAGGCATCCAATGAAACAGTGTACACTCAAAATGTGCACCCCCCGAATAACTGCCCCGAAAGGAATTTGTTGCATAATTCCATACTCAACACTTGCGGTTGCTGCACTTGTTGTAAGAATCTGCCCCTGCTCATCACGCATGATTTGGATGTTTTGGAGTTCTGCAAGAGGGAATTGGACACTATCTGCTGTTCGCATAGGGAGCAGTAACAGCTCATTAGCAGTACACAGGGTATCGGAGTTAACAACAACCGTTTTGAGTGCGCGCGCCATTGCCAGGGGAACATCATTCTTAGTGAGAGAACGTGCTGAAGGTTCGTAATTGAATGAGAGGAGAATACCGGAGAGAATCAATACACCTAAAAACACACCTGCAATGCTCAGCAAATCAAACCAGAGAGGAGGTAGCTTAACACCTTTTTCAGAAGGGTACGGTGAATTTCCCAGACGGATTTGCCACCAGAGTTTAAGAGAACGAAAAGTGTTTTGAAGATCTGACGGCATAGGAATTCTATATTGTAAATATATCTACGGTTCTTGCCGTTCAATAACGATGCTTAGATAAAGAGGAGCAAATTGCGCTATGGAAGACGGTAGGTCCTTCTCTTTTTTAGGAACAACTTTTACCGAAAGATTGAGCCTTGTTGCTCTTATTTTAATCTCTTCTATTGCAGAACGGCACAGGGGATTCAATTTACCTGATGCATCTACAAACGGTTGTAGGGTAAATGTAGTAACAGTTCCTGAGCGGGCAATGATCTCGAACAATGATGCTGCAATATTAGGTTGAATAATCGGCAGGAGATAATCGCTCGACACTGAAGAATTTGTTTTTGTCTTGATATGCTGCACAGGCAGTACAAGTGTCCGGATGGAAGAATTACCAAGGGTATCCAGGGCATGAAGTGCAAATTCTAATGAATCAGATGTAGTGAAGGGGCTTAACTCTTTAGTTGGAATCGTGAATTGCACAGGTAACTTCCTGTCTTTGGATGATGCAATTACTTTGCTGCTTACGAAACAATTCCAAGACTTCATGAGCGCACGCGGGCGTGCGTCCACACCGAGTTCCAGTTGAGAAGGAGTAATTTTTATTGAGCCTTGGCGTGGTATAAACGGAGATAGTACGTCGGGTGAATCAGGCTGTAAATCAACCCGTGCATATTGTCCTTTTATACCGGAAACTGCAGTATCAGTAGGTTCGGAAGCATGGATAACCACTCTGGTCTCATTAATATTCCATCTTTCAACAAAGTATTTTTTCACGGATTCAGCACGCCGCCCGGCAAGCTCTATTGTTTCAGTCTTTGTGGATTTATCCGCCCAGCCGATTACAGTAAGTGAAGATGATGAGTCCATTTTCATCCGTGAGCCGATAATATCGAGTGTTCGTGTATAGACTGAATCATCATCTGCTGTAAGTGTGCTTTCGGAAAACTGAGAGGTTCTATCGCTTTTGAACTGCGATTGTATTTGATCTGAATTACGTGCAAAATACAAAACAGGTATAATCGGAAATATCTTACCGCCCTGTTGCTCTTTTACAATGATATTCGGAACAAGAGTGGAAAGTGTAATTTCAAGGGTTTGGTTCGGCTCGGATATCGATTTTCTTTGTGCCTGATAAATATCGAGTTTACCTGCTCCGCCTGTTCTGTTCGATGCAAAAAAGGCGTTTTCATTATCAAAAAGGGTAAAATCCGAATCGTCAAATTCAGAATTTAATTCGGAAAGCGGAATAGGAGGTTGCCATAAACCCGCAATTTTAACGGAGAGGAAAATTTCAAATCCGCCTTTGCCGCCCCAGCCATCAGATGCAAAGAACAGGGAGTCTTCCCCAGCAAGAAACGGGGTAATCTCATTTCCTGATGAGTTGATTGCATCCCCGATATTCAGCGGTTGTGACCAATTGCCATCGGTTTGTTTTCTGGAAACCCACAAATCCGTTTCACCTATTCCACCTGTCCTGTCGGATGAAAATATCAAGGTAGAGCCACTGCGGGAAATAGCCGGATGAGCCGCAAAAGATTCATCACGCAACTCCTCTACAGGGGTAGGGGGATTCCAAAGTGAACCGTTTACTGCAGTGCGGAAAATTGAAAGGTACGACCTCTGCTCGCCAAGCCGGAACATGGAAAAATATGCTTCGCCGTTTGAGGAAATCGTAAGGTAGGATTGGTTGCCCCGTTTTGCATTAAGCACATCATTCAGTGCAGCGGGTGTAGAGAACGAAGATCGTGAATTTTGCGAAGCAATGTAAAACACGGAACGTCCTGACCGTTCGGAGTTGAAATAGAGTAATTGTTGAATTGGATTCCAAACAGGAGCGAACTCATCGGAAGCAGTGTTTAATTCTTGGCAGTTCCGCAGATTCCCCCAAAGTTCCTGGGAGGAAAGTACAGACGGAAACATAGCAAGCAATAAAAAAACTGTTAAGTATCGTATCATTGAATTTCGGGTAATTTCTTCGCCTGATGTTATTGCTTTCTAAACTCTACGTTATACAATTGGCAATTTATGCTTTTATTATCACTATTTCAAAACTATTCACAGGAACATTTATTGTTTGGGGGTTTTAGTATCAAAATTGTAAATCTAAATTAAAGGAAATAGTATTCCGAAATATCTGTTTACTGTTTTGTTATCACCTGCACAAAACGTTGATTACCGGATGTAAGCTCCACTGAATATATCCCCGCAGGAAAATCAGAAAGTGAAACAGTAGTTTTGCCGGGTGGTAAAATGTACTTGGCAACTGTCAACCCTAACACATTACTTACACGACATTCTGTTTCTCCAAACGGTACATCAATCTGAATATCACCGTCTGTAGGATTTGGGTAAATATGGATTGCATCTGCTTGGAATTGTTCATGTACACCTGTTGATGTTACCACATACTCATCCGAAACGGTAGAGCAGGTTTTAGAATCGTAAACAGTTACAGTATATTTACCAAGCTCGGTGATTACGAGGAACTGTTTTGTCTGATTTGGGATAAATACAGAATTATGTTTCCATGCATAGCCTTCGGCTAATGACGAGAAAAGAGTATCCGAACGCTGGGTAATCGTAGGTTTAGCAGGAGGAGGAGTAAACAGAACTGCCATCTCTTGCGAAGTACCCTCGCAATTGTTCGCATCTTTTACCGTTACGGTGAATGAACCGTCGGTTTTTACTGTAATTGATTGCGTAGTTTCGCCTGACGACCATTTATAACTTGAATAACCGGCAGGTGCAGATAATACCACATCTTCACCTTGGCATCCGCTGCCGCTTACTTTGGAAATTTCCGGTGAAAGGGTAGAGCTGATAACAACAGGATAATTACTTGATGCAGAGCAG
>CALMMI010000124.1 GCA_937868245.1 uncultured Ignavibacteria bacterium
ATCGTTGAATTGATTTGATAGCCAAGATTTAATGGGGAAGTCCATTGTCCGTTTCCTTTGTTATAACTTATGTATAAATCTCCACTACCGTATCCGCCCTTTTTATTATAGCAGGTATAAAGCAGGAAAGATTCATCAGGAGAGATAAAACCGTTAAATTCATAGCCGGTAGAATTTACGGAATCTGATACTGGGAGGGGAGCTTCGTATTTACCATTTACCAATTTACTCATGAAAATATCATCTTTACCTGTGGATTTTATTCCGTCGTTTGTAAAATACAAAGTATTGAATTTTGAAACCGAAGGGTAAAATTCATTACCCTCTGTATTAATAGGTTCTCCGACATTAATAGGTGCTGACCACTCGCTTTTCACATCTTTTCTTTCGATATACCAAATATCGAAATCTTTTGCTTCTGTGGATTGCGGGTCGGTCGGTCTATTGGAAACAAAGAACAATCGAAGCCCATCAGGAGCAAAAAAAGGCTCTAAATCTTGGTACTTTCCGGAAAATGAAGCTACCTCGAGTTTAGACCAAACTCCGTTCTTACTTGTACAACGGACAAGTGCAGATAACTCTCCCAGATAACTTTGAGCAGTAAAATACAACTCGTTTTCTTGGGGTGAGATAGCCAAATCCCGAACATTTGGGAATTGAGAAATAATGTCCGGCAGGAATGGCTGAGGTGCTGGGATATTGCTTTGTGAAAAAAGTAACTGTAATGAAAATAGAAAAAATGATAATGCTGTTAGGAGTAGCTTTTTCATCATTGGATTTATTTCAGTGTTAAATAAACAAGTTAATTAGGGTTTATTGCTTAAAGTATATAGAATATTTTATAGATTTTCCGTTATGCTCCAAACCTTTCAAAACAATTTTTTTCGAGAGCTTCCCTGTCGTCAGGATGAGCGATTGCAATCAGTTCTTTTGCCCTTTGGCGCAAGTTTTTACCGAAAAGATATGCAACACCATATTCGGTTACAACATAATGTACATGTGCACGGGTGGTAACTACACCTGCCCCTTGATTTAGAAAAGGAACAATACGGGGGATTCCCTTACCTGTACGAGAAGGTAAAGCAAGGATTGGTTTCCCTTGTTCTGATAACGCTGCACCACGAATGAAATCCATTTGTCCCCCAACTCCGGAGAACAAATGTGTACCGATTGAGTCACTGCAAACTTGCCCGGTAATATCAATTTCAATCGCACTATTGATTGCGACCACTTTTGGATTTTGCTTTATAACAGATACATTATTTACATAATCAATATCCAGAAAAGCAAACATCGGGTTATCGTCCACATAATCATATAGTGTACGGGAGCCGAGACAAAACCCGGAAACAACCTTACCCGGGTGTTTCTTCTTGAACTTATTGTTGATAATCCCATTTTCTATTAATGGAATAATTCCGTCGGAGAACATTTCGGTATGAACACCAAGATTTTTATGACCTCCGAGTGATTGTAAAACTGCATCGGGAATACATCCTATCCCCATTTGGAGGGTGCTGCCATCCTCTATTAATTCGGCAATGTATTTGCCGATTTGCATCTCATCTTTACTTACATTAGAGCCATAGCGTACCTCCGGCAGTGGCTCATCCACAAAAACCAGCGAATCGAATGAGCTGATGTGCATCATCCCGTCGCCGTGAGAGCGTGGCATTTGAGGGTTAACTTGGGCTATAACGTGTTTGGCGCAATCAACTGCAGAACGGGCTATATCTACCGAAACTCCAAGAGAGCAAAAGCCATGCTTATCCGGTACGGATACATGAACAATAGCAACGTCGAGCGGAAGAATATTCTGTCTGAACAGATGAGGTATTTCACTAAGGAATACAGGAATATAATCTGCGCGGTTTTCATGCACAGCCTTGCGAACCGCTTCCGAAATAAATAGGGAGTTAATCCGAAAGCTCTGTGCATACTCAGGTTTTGTAATTTCAATCGAGCCAAAAATCCCAAGCATAACCAGTTCTACATTATAGAGTCTGTCGGATTGCTCTGCAAGTTTATTCAGTAAGTAAAGGGGAGTGGCTGCATTACCTTGTATGAATACCCTGTTGCCGGATTGGATTATTTGGAGTGCTTCTTCTGCAGACTTGTAATCGAGATTTGAGTTCATAAGAATTATAGTTATTTTTTAATCTGTGATTTTCGAGAAAACTGAGAGGTATTATATGTGTGCCCTGGTAACTATTGGCAATTCTTTGATAAGGCATCAATAAAATCATAGCCATCAGTGCACTCATTTGTACTTATCAATCTGGTTACATATCCCTTTTTGCTAAATACGTATTTAACTGCATAAAATCCATTCCCATCCGATGATGAAAGATATAAATACAATAGTTTCTGGTCGTTTGTAATATATGCTTCTAAACTCTTAGGATGAATATCATAAAAATTTGAAAATGAATATTTGGGAATTATCAGTGGAAGATTATTCCATTCAATTATGAATTCTTTTATTTCAGTTTGTGGGTTATTACCATCAATACCGTATGCAAATTTACCGTCTATTAGATTTTTGTTTTTCACAAAATCAACCACTTTTTTATTTCTTACTACCTTATAAACTGTATCTAAAAGATTGAGTTTGTGTTTCGATACATCAAATTTTTTGGTTTGGAGAATTATGGATATTTTATCATTTGCCTTTGTAGTATACTTCAAATGAGCAGTTGCTTTTGTAGCATGTAATCCGGTGCATTTCTCTAATGCATTTCTATTGCATATAAATACAGTGTCATTTGCATTAAGAAGATTATCCGTCAATTCCTTTCTAAAAATCCAATCTGATTTCATTTGTCCGATAGCAAACTGTGCTGACAGGAATAGTAGTAAAAGTATGACTGCTGTATATCTCATTAAATTTACTCCAAATTGAACTTCGTTTCACAAAATTACTACATCTCCACCTAAATGTAAGTGTTAATTTCGGAGTCTGGCATTGGCTCGAGAGATGAACATCCATCGGAAGAGTAGGGTGCTTCCTTTTAATGAAAATGTGAACCTGGGGAGTGAAGGCGATAAAGTGTTTTGTAATTATCTTACCGAATCACAACTATCTTTCTCAAATAGCTGCAATTACCATCGGTAATCTTCACAAAATATATACCTGAAGGAACGGGCTGATTGCTATTGTCGAAACAATTCCATTGGTATGAATGCTGAGTAGTAAGATTGGCTGTATTATGGTGAATTACTGAGCCCATAGAGTTCAGAATTTCAATCGTTACTAAATTGTGGGTAGGGTGGTTGAATGTAATCGTAACATCTGTGTGCGCAGGATTTGGCACAATGTCAATTGCCGTATTATTTTCAATATTATTTTCATCAAACCCTAAAGGGATTTCACTAGAAAATGCCCCGGAACTTAATGAATAATACGAACCGCTTGGTGAGTGAACTAAATCCAAAGATCGAACCATGTATTCTGCTCCGAAAACAGTTTGCGAGTCTGTCCATGATGTAGCTGATGAAGTAGCAATATATGTAAAGTTACCCATGATTTCTTTACGATAAATACAATACCCTTGTACCTTTTCTAAGGGTGCATCCCACGATATGGCTGCAAGATTACCGGAAATGTTCACCTTTACAGTACCGGGCATTGGCACTATATTCATCTTCAATGTAGGGTCACCCATTAAGGCAATATGAGTGCCGCGTGCATACGAATTGCTTACATAAATCGACCCGTCGTTATTTTGTGAAAGAACGGTACAATATCCCAATGTAGCACCCATACCCATTGGGTGGACTCTCCAGATAGGTCTTCCGCTCCACATTGTGGCGAGTGCTGCCGGCTTCGAGGCAAGTGCAGCTCGAAGTATATTGTCTTCAGAGTCCCAATCCCCGCAATAGCTGCCAAATAGCATCATAAAAACTGCATTGACAGGACGGTCGGAAAACTGCTCTGTGTTGCCGACACCACTAATGCTCGTGTAATAGCTAGGTCCGCATCCGTATCCCCATAGATATGGTTTATTGGTAGGAATTGCTAAAAGTTTCCCTTCACTTATAGCAGAATTACCCACCAATCCGCCAAAATTACTCCATCCCGATTGCGCGAATGATTCGCCGCCGTACACTCCAAAATTATCATCTACGATTGCTTTGTATTCGGTGTCAGTTTTTTTAGTTCTGTAATTGATATTACGATGGAGATACTCCCGAAGCAACTGTTCCTCAGATTCAGGAACTTTGGGAAGATTATAAAAATCAACACGCCCAATCGGGATGTCTATATCACTGACAAGGGTTGATTGGTCGAATTTACCGTCCAAACGTTTATTCCAATTTTCTTTGCGATCGCTTGCAGAATCTGAAATGTATAAGTCTGACCAACGTGCATCAATTAGCGATGGAGATACATCCCCGTAATAGCAATCAGTAGCCCATGCTCCGAAATGATCCGGGTGGTTATCCGGTGCAAAATTACCGGAATAGGGCACTGCAACCCTTCCGAAGAGTAAAACAGCAGATAGGGTAGTGTCTGCTATATATTCCTTTTGGATTAAATTTTTTACTTCCTTTACCTTTTCACGAGAGAATTGTTCAGCTCTGCTTACTATTTTCTTTCGTACCGTCCATCCGTCGCCTGTAAGAGTTCTTATGAATGTATCTACAAGTTTTCCAAGTGCAGCTGCATTTTCGGAGTCAATTATAAAAAGAAGCTTCCCTTGTGTTCTGATGGGGGGAATTTCAATTCCTGACGCAACATATCCGAAGCCGCTGATGTCTTTATTAGCGATTTTAACTTGTTTGGAAATTTGATATTCATACATCTGGCCGATAGTTACTGTAGTGTCCGAATAACTTGTGGCTGAACCTGAAATACTTGCAAGCTCCACCCAGCCTGAATGTTGTGTTTTGCGACTTATGGAATAGTTTGTTGCAGTTGAATCGGTAATCCACCGGAGAGTAATCTTTGGGATAGGTAATGGTAATATGTCTGCAGAAACTGTTACAGAATAATTGCGGACTGATAGAAGTGAATCCTGGGCGCAAATCGAACCCACAGAAATGAGCATCAGCAGAATTGAGATTCTAAGGAGTGCCATTGTGGTTGATAATTGGTTCGTGTAATATGTAGAAAGGTTAAAAGTACTACTTATACTCTGTGAGTCAAGTTTTAGTTTCCTTTTTTATAAAATTATTTAAAGATTATCTCTTTCCCCATGATTTGCATCCAGTTGATGAATAGGCAGGGAAATAATAAACTCTGTCCCTTTTCCAATAATACTCTCTACTTCAATAGTTCCGGAATGGAGTTCTACAAATCTCTTTACAATAGGCATTCCCAGTCCAGTTCCTTTTTCA
>CALMMI010000125.1 GCA_937868245.1 uncultured Ignavibacteria bacterium
AAAAAAACGAACATCAAAAATTATGAGACAAAAATACAGAACAAGCGGTAATTTCGTGGAATAGAATTTTAAAATGTACCGAACACTACTCGCCATCTATGAATTTATCGATAGTTGATCTTATTGTAATTGCAGTTTACTTTTTAGTTGTTATACTGATTGGTTTCTTTTCTTATAAATTATCATCACGCCATAAAAACAAGAAGACTGAATTCCTTCTTGCGGGGAGACAACTGACTCTGCCGCTTTTTGTTGCTACATTAGTTGCAACATGGTATGGCTTAATTTTAGGAGTTGGTGAGTTTGTCTATTCGCAAGGTGTAGTTGCTTGGGTTTGTATGGGATTGCCATATTACTGTGCTGCTACGTTGTTTGGTGTTTTTATTGCAGGGAAGGTTCGTAAGTCCACTGCGGAAACTATTCCTGAACAGGTTTCGATGCGTTATGGTCCGGTTGCCGGAAGAATTGCATCAATTCTTGTATTGATTATCACAATTCCGGCAGCATATATTTTGATGCTAGGTGTACTGCTGCAAATGATTACAGGAATGGGATTGCCGTTATGTATAATTTTGGGAACTCTATCATCTGTACTCTATTTATTTACAGGTGGTTTTAGAGCAGATGTAACTACTAATGCACTTCAATTCTTTTTGATGTATATCGGTTTTGGTGTCTTACTGATATTTGCAATTCTGAAATACGGATCAATTTCAACAATGGCTGCTGCATTACCCGAATCGCATCTTTCTTTTATGGGTGGGAACAGTTGGCAGGTTATTGTCACATGGTTTATCATTTCGTTACAAACGTTTATCGATCCCAGTTTTCATCAACGTTCAGCTGCAGCCAAAACACCGACTGTTGCAAAAAAAGGAATATTGATTTCAGTTTTATTCTGGATTCTTTTCGACTTTTTGACAATAACATCAGGACTTTATGCCCGTGTTCATTTGAAAATAGACCCGATAATGGCTTTCCCTGCCTTAGGGGAGCAAATCTTACCTGTATTTTGGAAAGGGGTATTCGTTGTATCGCTTTTAGCAACGGTAATGTCCACCTTAAACAGTTATTCATTCATATCAGGGATGACAATAGGGAATGATATCATCTCTAAGATATTCAAGAAACAACGAACTACTGAGTATTATACACGAATCGGGCTTGGTATTGCATCGGTAATCGGTATTTTTATGGCAATTTTATTACCTTCGGCTGTGCAACTTATTTACAAAACTGCGTCTATTGCAGTACCGGGATTATTGATTCCTTTGCTTACGAGTTTTTCAAAAGAGAGAATTCTCTCACGGGTTGCAGCAATTTGTATAATGGTTGCCTCGTCTCTGCTTTCGGGTATTTGGACTTTACTTTCAGCATTTACTATAATACCGGGAGTATTTCAAGTTTATTTACTGTCAATTGAGCCGATGATTCCCGGTATAGTTCTTTCTGCTGTTCTATTTGGTATTTTTGCAGTGTATAATCGTGTCGGAAATACCAAAGTTGTTTAATTTATAGAGATAAACTACTAAATCACAACCACATCACTATGAATTTTGTTTACTGCATATTTTATGCGGGGTTATTATGATGAAACAATGTGTACGCTTTAACTCTTTCTGGATTTTGTCTCTACTTTTTTTTGTTTGCCTGTTGAATTCAGCTTCTTCTCAATGGAAAAAAGTTAACATACCCCCTCCATACGACAGCGGTTACTATTTAGATGTTTTTTTCCTGCCATCGAATCCACTCTATGGTTGGATAAGCGGATTCAACGGTTATGTACTCAGCACTACAGACGGTGGTGTTTCGTGGCAAGGTAATGTTGCAGTAAATAACGGAATGCTGGAAAGTGTAAATTTTGTAACGCCTTTAGTTGGTTTTGTATCAGGTCCTACCGGGATTTTCAAATCAACTGATGGTGGAATATCGTGGGAAAGCATAACTCCGCCCAAAGCTGATGGAATGCTATGGGGATGTTTTTTTGCAAATCAAAATGTAGGTTTGGTAGTTGGTGGCGGATGTATCGGTGATGGTCAATCTTTTTTTAGAACTACGGACGGAGGAGTAACCTGGAGAGGATTCAAGCAGAACATACCCGAAAGCGGAATGACCGACATTATGCTATATTCACAGGACGGCTTGGGATATGGTTCAAGCAGCGGTATTATTTGGAAAACCGTTGACGGGGGACGCTCATGGTCATTCTTTTCCCAAACAGGACCTCTCTATTGGCAGGAAGAAATTACAAACATTAACAACTCCTTCCTTGTTCCTATTTCCGGAACTGATTGTTCAGGAGGCAGGGATGTTAGGGGCGAACTTCGGTTTTCAACCGATGCAGGAAAATCGTGGAAGGGCTTTCAAACATTCAGTTCGATGTTCGGTTCTTTTCTAATTAATGAAAGAACCGGTTGGGGAGTTGGCGATGGTGCTTTGGTTTATTATACCAGTGACGCCGGAGTCACATGGCAAAATAGAAACTGTGGAATAGACCCGGGTGCTAATTTGGATGACATCTATTTTGTAACCGACTCAATCGGATGGGCTGTTGGGCAAGGGGTATATAAAACAAACTTTGTAGATCCCCCTAAAGTTAAGATTACTGCAAGCAAACCTCTTACATTTTGCGAAGGCGATAGCGTCATTCTTAGTGCGTCCGATGGATTTACCGATTACACATGGTCGAATGGCAATGTTGGACAAGTGATTGCCGCCAAAGCCCCGGGTTCATACCGTGTTCTGGCATACGATAAAAATACATGTAAGGAAGCATTTGATTCAGTATTTGTGATATTGTTTAGGAAAACTCCCCCTGTTATCCGTCTAAACCGCTCTAAACCTATTGTATGCGACGGTGATACACTTACTCTTTCGGTTGATAATATATATATAACATACAAGTGGTCAACTGGTGACACAACTTCTTCAATCAAGGTTACCCAAACAGGTACATACAGTGTAATTGTAACGGATTCAAACGGGTGTATAGGTGAAGCCCCGGCTATGAATATCATAGCTATCCCTCCTATTAAACCAATAATCACAGCTATCCGTAATTTTACTTTCTGTATTGGTGACAGCTTACTTCTAAAAGCAACACCCGGATTTTCAGAATATCACTGGTCAAACGGGGATACTACATCTCAATTTTTTACAAAAAATGGAGGTACTTTTTCTGTTACCGTAATTGATTCAAACGGATGCAGCGGAACATCTGAACTGGTAAAAGTAAGAGCACTTGATGCACGAAATAAATTGGAGATACGTTCTCCTTTAACTGATAATATTTTCGATGTACCTGCTACAGCATTAAAAGAAAGAGGTTGTAGGGACATGGTTCTTTTTAACCGAAATGATTCGCTCAGTTACTATATCACAGCACCATTTTTGGTTCAGAACATTCTTTTTTCAATACCACAATCTCAGCTTCCAATTACTATTCCACCGTTAGGAACAGTTACATTGAGCATTTGCTATGCCCCGATTGATACGATAACAAGAACGGATACCTTAATTTTTCCAGATACTTGCTCGGATATTTCTGTGGTTCTCCGGTCAAACGGAACAACGTTGCTTCTTAATGGTACAGCTGATTGCAATATCGCAGTTCGTTGTGTATCGTATGCGTTAGGTCAGGATTACAGGGTATCGGCTCCTTTCCCGCAGCCAAGCAGTACGAATCAAGTTCAGGTTAACTTTACTTCTGTCGGTTCAGCAGAAAGCACCGAAACCATTCCTTCGGCATCACTAAATGATATGCTCGGAACAGTATTACGTACTTCAAGTTTTGAAGTTACCAAAAGAACCAAAGGCGAGAGGAATGAAATGGACGGTAAATTTGTATTCAATACAGAAGGTTTGAATTCAGGAATATATTACATAGTGATTAGAATTGAAAACGGAGTTCAAGTGTTGCCTGTTATTATTGAAAAGTAAAAGTATGCAACGGATTGTTACGGTAACCAGTAAAAATAATAAGTAATGAGTACAACATCAGAACCAATTGGAGTATTTGATTCGGGAGTAGGCGGGCTTAGTGTTCTTAAACATTTAGTAAGGATTTTACCAAATGAACGGTATATATACCTTGGGGATACGGCACGGGTTCCTTACGGTAATAAATCGGAAGAAACAATTTGTGAATATACCGAACAGGCTGTTAAATTTTTAGTTCAGCACAATGCAAAATTAATCATCATTGCATGTAATACAGCATCGGCTATTGCGTTGAAGGTTGCAGAATCAATAAGTAATGTTCCTGTAATAGGAATGATAATCCCGGCTGCAAAGGCAGCAGTTGCTACTACCCAAAATGGGAAAATAGGGGTAATCGGAACAAGGGCAACAATCGGGAGTAAAGCATACCCTAAAACAATTGCTGCAAATAAGCGTGATAATGACATCGAAGTGATAGGGCAGGCATGTCCCTTGTTTGTTCCTTTAGCAGAAGAAGGTTTTCATTTGCATCCGAGTGCAGAGCTAATTATCAACGAGTATTTATCTCCACTCAGTGATGCAAAAATCGACACATTGGTTCTCGGCTGCACTCATTATCCGCTCTTGGCACCGCTGATTCAAAAGAGATTACCGACTGTAAAACTCATTGATTGCGGGGAATATGCTGCTAAGGAAGCCATTTCGATGCTTGAGAACATGCAACTGCTTTCTCCGGCACATACGAGTGAATCATTACCTGAAATTAGTTTTTACCTGACGGACAATACTCCATTATTTCCTGAAATAGCCGAAAGATTTTTAGGGTTTCATATCTCTAAGCCCGAACGAATCTCTCTTGAGCATTAAACTCGAGTACCCAGCCGGTACATTTTCTACAATAGCCGGATAAAGTGTAAGAACGTAAAATGAATGGGTTAATGCCAATTAACTACAACAGAATGATTATTTTAGTACATTATTGTCGATAAATGTAATTTTCGGTTATGGTGCATATTCTATTTAGTATGAAATTCAACAATTAAATCAAAGGAAAAAAGCAAATGAGCCTTGAACAAACAATAACAGATCAAATGAAAGCTGCAATGAAATCCGGGGATAAAGTCCGTCTGGATACTGTGCGTTCTATCCGTGCAGCTATATTGGAGTTTAATACAAGCGGCGTTGGTCGCCCGATGACCGAAGAAGACGAATTGAAATTAGTCCAAAAATTAGCAAAAAAACGTAGGGATGCTATTGAAATTTACAAAACTCACGGTAGGGTAGAAGCTGCAGAAAAAGAGCAGGAAGAACTCGTAATCCTTGAGGAGTTTTTACCGAAGCAACTTGAAGAGAGTGAAATTAAAGTAATTGTTGAACGTGTAATAGCTGAAACCGGTGCTACAACTGCCAAAGATTTTGGTAAAGTAATCGGTGCAGCTATGAAAGAGCTTAAGGGAAAAGCAGATGGAACTGTCGTTCAAAATCTCGTGAAATCCCTACTCGGAAATTAACAACAATATTATAATTGTCTATGCCCCCAGAATTGCAACTATTGATTGATAAATTTGAGCATTCACCTACAGTATCTGAAAAATTGGATGCATTGGGGAATGTTATTCAATATTGCGGTTTACATACACAATATGAAACAGGGCAGCAGTATA
>CALMMI010000126.1 GCA_937868245.1 uncultured Ignavibacteria bacterium
TTTTTTGTGCTTTCTTTAGATTCATTGAGTTTTATTTAGATTCACTTAGTGAAACTGATTAGAAAATGAGGTCTGGTGAATTTGAAAAGTTTTTTTTCGGTGAATTGTCCTGAAATGACCAGACACATTTTTAGCATTTTCAAACGGCAGCTTGGACGGCCTGTGTGACCGCAAGCTGCTGTTTGGCAATGAAGCGACAGGAACCCAAAAAAACACTGTCAACATTACAATATAGAACATTTGCAATTGGAGCTTATTTTGAAAAGATTAATGGAAAACTCGTATTAAAAATTGCTCTCCATAAAAAACGAAGGGCATGGTACAGCGGTTTATGGAACACAGCTGAATCATTTGAATTCCCATTCCAAATTGCTAAAGCGTAATTTGGGTTAAAACAACAAAAGGCTTGAAAAAGCCCTTTTGTTGTTTTAATTGTTTAATAAGCAGTCCTATCCGCGAATAAACTCTGCAATCTTCTCCACCACAAAATAAATCTGGTCTTCGCTAAGTTCAGGAAAAATAGGAAGTGCAAGAGAGGTAGCCGCTGCAAAATTTGCTATTGGAAAATCAGCATCATTAGGCGACGACGGCAACGATGACTAAACCAAGACGTCAATCAACAAATGCGTACAGAGACCGACCACTCTATAATCGGTAATGTTCCCAAAGTATTCTGATGTTTTTATGTGTTTTTGTTCTATAAAAAGCACACATAACGTTATCAAGGATGTTTTGATGCGGAAACCCTACAGTAATTACACTCCCCTCACAATTTCCCGAGCTCGAAATACATATTGTCCGTAGCATTGAGTCCCATTTTCTTACGGATATGCGCGCGGTGTACTTCAACCGTGCGGTGTGAGATGAATAAGAGTGATGCGATATTGGGGGAAGTGAGGTTCATTCTAAGGAGAACGGCAATTTTTACTTCCATAGGAGTCAGTGTAGGGAATATGTCGCGGAGATGTCGGATAAATTCCTTATGTATATCATTCATCTGTAGTTCGAGTGTGCCGAGTGACTCCATCGAGGCGATATTTCGGCGGATTTTTTCGATAAGTTCATCTGCTTTTAAGCTCCCTTCGCCGCGTGCATAGCGTCCAACCTCGCGCATTTCGGTGATAATTGACGATAGGAATTTATTTTTCTCGACGAGTCGGACGATGCTTTTTTCAAGCTCATCACGTTGCAGGCGAAGTGTATGCTCAATTACGAGGCGCTTTCCCTCGGCTTCCTGACGGTCAAGCTCGCGCCTATGCTCCAGGTCCGCAATTTTCCGTTCATAATGAAACTGCTGTGCCTGCTTTTGTGCTTCAGAGCGTTCAATTTCCACTTCGATCTGATAGAGTTTCTTGGTGCAATCGAGTGCTTCACGGAGCCGGTCATCACGTTCATAGATCACTGCCAGCTTTTTGAGAGGTTCGATACTTTGCGCTTTTGTGCCGCAGATATCATCGAGAGCTATTGCCTTTGTGAGGAGTTCTTCTGCTCTTATGCTATCAAACCCTTCATATCTTTCATCGGCATAGATGAGTCCTGCGTTAGCAAGATTGCGCGCCTCTCCCGCAAAATTTCCTACTTCATGGAATACTTCTGCCGCCCGCACCATTGAGTCAATCGCTTGGTTGAATTCACCGAGCGAACCGTGAATATTGCCCAAGTTTCCGAGAACCAATGCGATGCCGTCGCGTGATTTAATTTCTTGGTAGATGTTGAGTGCATTCTGCAAGTGAATTTCTGCCTGTGGGTAGTCTTGTAGTCCGAGAAAGGCGTTTGCAATATTCGTCTCAATTGTCGCTTCGAGGTATCTGTCGTGCATCGAGTATGCTGCTTCGAGTCCCAATTGGCCATATTCGAGAGCTATGGGAAAATCGTGTAATCGTGTATATACTAAGCAGAGAGAACTTAGAACATATCCCTTGAAGAGTGAACCCGTTTCTTCATGGATGTGCAACGATGTTCGGAGATAGCTGAGTGCTTTGGTGTAGTCGGCAATTTGGACACAGAGAGTTCCGAGATTATTGAGATTCTGCACGATGCCGTCAGTTCTGCCGAGCTGCTGTTCAATTTCAAGTGCTTGCTGATAATAGTCGAGTGCTGTGTAATGATCTGCAAGTGAATAATAGACAATCCCGATATTCCCCAGATTACGCGCGATACCTTCCTTACGTTCCAGTTCCGTATTGACTGCCAGTGCTTGATTAAAGTACGTAAGTGCCTGTTGATATTCGAAGCTGTGGAGATGTATCAGTCCGATATTACCCGTTATACGAGCGACATTTACCCGATCATTGAGCGAATGAGCGAGTGTTAATGCTTGGTCATAGAATTGAAGAGCAGTCTGAAAATCGGTCAATTTTTCGAGCACCGACCCCATATTACTCAGGCATTGAATGAGTTCGGTATGATTACCCGATTGACGGGCGAATTCAATCGCTCGCGCAGCATTCTCACGGGCATCGTCATATAAACCGAGCCGCCAGAGCGATTCTGAAAGCAGGCGAAGGGCATGGGCAATCGGGAGAGATGCTTCTGTGGAGATGGTACTTACAGAAAGCGTATTCTTTTGCAGCGCCTGTAGAGGTAAATAGGACAATGCTTCATTGGTTAACCGGCGTACTTCCAACCAATTACCACGTTTTTTTGCCTCTTCCGCATTCTGTGTGAGCGCATGCGAGTGCGCCAAATGTTGTATTTCATTGATTTCCATAGCGTATTGTTTTCCGTGGACAATGGCAAGTTCAAGTAAACAAAGAATCATCTCTCAATTGCAAAAATACGTAGGCATACGTAGGTGAGCAAGTTTCTAGCCGGTGTAGATTTGTACCGTTAGCAATATCCATTGTTCAATAATCATTTTATTAACGAATCACAACATTCATGAAAACAGTTCTAACTTTTTTTCTTTTTGTGTTTACAGCGGGTATGGCACAAGCTCAAACATCCTGGCAGAAAACCGGGATGACGACCGGTACATTTCCTTCGCTCAA
>CALMMI010000127.1 GCA_937868245.1 uncultured Ignavibacteria bacterium
GTTGCACCAAAATAGTAAACGTTCGGATCGCTTGCCACACCACATACAGCTAAAGAACGACCACCGCGAAACGGTCCTATGTTACGCCATTTCAACGCAGAAAACAGCTTAGGGTTAACGGCATATTGCTCGTTTTTAGGTGGATTTTTCTTTTGAGAGAATGTTATGGTTGGAAATGAAACAAGGAAAGTAAGGCAAAGTAGCAGTAAACCCGAAAAGCGCACAGAATATAGAGGAGGAGTCATAGTTTTATTATATAGTTATTGTTATTCCCGAGCAAAAATACTATCTAATTTTATGGTGCACAAATGGAGATAGATTATCCGTGAAAGTGAAAAACAAAATGCTCCCAAAACGTAATTCTATGGTTTAAAAATAGAAATACATTTTGGGAGCAATTATTTTGCAGTATCATGCTTGACCACACACCCCTTGCCCTGCTCTCGATGAGGGGAATTAGCACTTTTGTTTTGCTTTCTGTGTATTGGATAACAACGTTATTCTATCCAATCCATCGTTTCCACTTCGCACAATACTGATTCCAAATCATTGAGTACAACATCTTTTGGTTTTAACGGCATAAGGGGCAAATCGAATTCCGCCTTCTTACCTGTAACCATAGCGCGCACCCTGGCAATTTGATTATTACCGAAATCAATTTTAATTGGTATGGACATCTTGAAATCAGGAGGCACATTTACCTGATATATCTGGCATGAAACCTTGTATTTTCCATCCTGTTCCTTCACTTTATATGCAAACTTATAGAGCGGTATCTCAGTGCCGTCCACCCACTGGTCAAAAAACCATCCTACATCACTACCTGTGTATTGTTCAATAACATGACGGAAATCCTGAGTTGTAGCCTGCTTACCCTTATATGTTTCAAAAAAGGTTTTCATAATCTTGAAGAAAGCATCTTCCTTCATCGTCTTCACATCCAGAAACATATTTCTGAGCATGTGGAGAACCCATGCTCCCTTTTTATAGACAATTAAGTCATAATCTTCCCGTGTAAGAGTACTACTTGTACGCCTACCCAATGAGATTGGACCGCTTTGAGTCCTTGAACCTAACATTGAGTTGCGTTTATTAATAATACTTTCCCTGTATTTACCGAGCATTTTGAAAAATTTATCATTGTGGAGTACGGTTTGCATATACATCATAGCTGAATATTCCGAGAAAGCTTCACTGAGCCACTGATCATGATAGCTCTGGAAATCCACACCAATTGCCCACCACTGGTGCGCAACCTCATGGGCGCAGAAGACTTCATGAAATCCTTTATTTTGAGCGTCCAAAAATGTTGCATAAGATAAATGAATCATCCCCGGGAATGCTTCTCCATGTAAATCTGAAATTTCAGTTGCATTAAAGTGCTTTAACCCCAAATCACCGTAAATTTTCTGATAGAACTTAAAACTAAGCCCAATGTCCTGCATTACATTTTCCCGTTGATCAGTATTTAATGAATGCATATAGAACTCAGGCAATTCATCATCAGCAAACTTCTTAGTAGAAAAGACCCCGATGTTAAAGGAATAATTACGGATTTTACTGGGAGTAAGCCATTGCGTTGTTATGACTTCATCATCTTCATTCTCTTTAGATGAAATACGATCACCCACCGCTACAAATGTATATCGTTTTGGCACATGGAAGGTTGCGTCAAAAATTGCGTATTTTTTATATCCCGAGTGTGGATACCAACCTATTGAATTTTCAAGAAATGTCCAATTCTCTATTCGTGTCATTATATTATCACTTGAGCATACAAATTTCAAAGAAAGGCTGTCACCCTGCTTATACTTTTTTGGAAGATTTACCCAACAATCACCCACTCCTACTCCATTATAATATGGTAGTTCCACACCATCCATACTTACTGAAGTTACTGTTATATAGGGTGACAAATAAAAATACAACCAATTCGCACTATCAGCTGTAAGAGTTCCCTTTACAGTTGTCGTAACTGCAAATTCCAATGATTTGCCTATTGTACAATCAATTATATAACTGTTAATTTCAAAATCAGCTTTGTTGAAATTTTCTATAGACTCTCCATTCTCTGATTGGTATTGATTTATTGGTTCAAAAAAACTAGCTTGAGTTACCCTTGCATTGCGACGTTTCGAAAGTTGAATTTGCTCTTCTTCATACGGCTTGTATGACCACATTAATTCATCATACTTCTTTGTATCCATTATAGCAAAAAAGAGGGGGTTATCTTTTTCTTCAAGAAGTGTTTTCGTTAAATCATTATCCACCATTTGCTTTTCTTTCCATATTACTCCGTTAACGCCATTGCCGATAATTGATTTAAGACTTGAAGGCAATTCTTGTTTCGAGAATTTACAGCCTGCTTTTAACTCCTTTTCTGTACTGTCTGCAAAAATAATGACAATTGACTTTACTTCATCTTCAACCATCTGCGCGCCAAGATGCCTTTCCAGTTGCTCTCGCTCCACTCTGGATGGAGGTGCGAAACTGAAAGTTGCTTTTCCCGTAAAAACAGCAGCACGCACCTTTCCACCGATAGGTTTACAAAGAGTAATTGTCCCTTGTTGTAAATTGAACGAGGCTGTTTCACGTTGAAGGAAGAAATCTGTAACCGATGCAACTTTTGTTTCATCCGGCTCAAGCCCACGAAGGGCATCAAGCATACTTTTATAGGTAGGAAATGCAGGCTGCTGGGCAGTTGCCGCACAAGGAAGGAAATAAAGACCGAAAAGAACAACAAAAACGAAAAGAGAATTGCGTAAAAAAACAACCATACAAACTCCTTTGGGAAAAGTGGATAAATTTTATTTTGGGAAAAATTACAAGTTTTTTGATTGTTTTCGAATCTATTATGTGATGCCTTCGTGTACTAGGGGCGTTGCCCCTAGCTTTGGTGTGTATGCCCGTTGGGCAAACCAATTCTGTTTCCTCTATCTATTAAAAAAACTTAATTAGGCTGAAAGCCTTGCACACTATAGCTTGGGGCATCGCCCCACGACAAAACGCCGCAAGACCAAAAACTATCAAAAACCAATGTTTCAATATTAAGCTAAAAATAATGCCCCAAATATATCAAATATTTGGGGCATTATAAAAACTTACGGTACAATTCGGTAAATCATCCGTGGGAATGGAATCACCTCTCGAATATGCTCCGCTCCGGTAATCCACTTGACGGTTCGTTCCACACCAAGACCGAAACCGCTGTGCGGCACACTTCCGTATTTCCGCAAATCTAAATACCATTGGAAGGCTTCCTGCGGGAGGTTCTCGTGGATAATCCGTTCTAAGAGCAAATCGTGGTCATCCTCGCGCTGGCTTCCGCCGATAATTTCTCCTGCTCCTTCGGGAGCAAGCATATCCATTGCCAGTGCACATTTCGTATTTTCAGGGTCTCGCTTCATATAGAATGCTTTTACCTCTGACGGATAACGGTGGATGATACACGGCTTGTCGAACTGTTGCATAATTGCTTCTTCCTGTGGTGCACCAAAGTCCTCACCCCAAGGAAAATCAATCTGTATTTCGGTGCCGTCTGCTTGCTTTTTGTTCAATTTTACATTGTTCTTGTTAAGCCATTCCACAGCTTCCGTATAACTCATACGGTAGAACGGACGGCGTACTGCCTCAAGTTTGGATACATCGCGTCCGAGTGTTGCAAGTTCCTTTTGGCAAGTTTTCAGAACATATTGAACGATATACTCTACCATGTCCTCAGCCAAGTCCATGTCGTCGTTCAAGTCGAAAAATGCCATTTCAGGTTCTACCATCCAAAACTCCGTAAGGTGGCGGCGTGTTTTGGAACGTTCTGCACGGAAGGTAGGTCCGAAAGTATAAACACGACCTAATGACATTGCGCTTGCTTCGGCATACAATTGACCGGATTGCGAAAGATATGCTTTCCCCAAATCGAAATATTCGGTTTCGAAGAGAGTAGAAGTTCCTTCACACGCATTTGGCGTAAGGAGCGGGGAATCCATCAGGCGGAAACCGTTCCCGTCGAAGAAATCACGGATTGCTTTTATCACCGACGAACGAACGCGCATGATTGCGTGTTGGCGCGAGGAACGAAGCCACAAATGGCGGTGCTCCATCAAGAATTCCGTACCGTGTTCCTTAGGAGTAATCGGATAATCTTTTGCAATTGAATAGATTTTAACATCCGTTACATCAATTTCAAAACCACCCGGAGCGCGCTCTTCAGCACGAACAGTACCGCTGATTGCTACTGAGGATTCTTGAGTTAATTGCTCTGCATTTGCAAAAACTTCTTCTGCTACATTTGGCTTAAAGACTACACATTGGCAAATTCCGCTACCGTCGCGAAGTTTAATAAACTGTAATTTTCCTTTACCGGTACGGTCGTACACCCATCCGCGAAGGGTTACGTGCTGCCCAACTGCCTGAGCAAGGTTTTCGATTGTTTGATATGATTTATAGGGCGACATATTTTTAAAGAGTTATGAATTGAATTTGATTACGACAATAAGAAATAAACCTTTGGAATTACAAAAATAAGATAAATTCGTTATTCTATAAGCATAGAGACGTATAACCCTAATGAATTGGGTATCTATCTCAAATAATTATACATCAAAAGCTCCATCGGAGCGACCTGTTTGTAGAATAAACTCGCAAAAATGAAATAAGCTCCATGGGAGCGACCTGTTGTAACAATGCTTTGTTAAACAGGTCGCTCCCATGGAGCTTTCTCGGAATAAATGTTTTTTCTTCTACAAACAGTGCACCAATACAGGGTTTTGGATAGAATATTTTATTTTGAAAGTTTGATATATAAGTTAAGAATCGTACTATAAGACAAATAGATTCCAACACCTCACTCCTCCACCGATTCCTCCTCAACTAGTTCGTACCTGTCAAAAATGATATTGGTATTCGGCATATTCTTGATAAGGGTAGAGATATTGCTGAATTGTATTTTATTACCCGAAATATCCAAAACCTTCAGGTTTTTCAACGATGTGATGGAAGTTGGAATTTCCTTGAGTTTATTATTCGATAAGTCTAAAATTTCCAATTGCTTGAGATCGCCTATAGTTTGAGGGATTGTTTTTATTTTGTTGTCCGAGCAATTGAGCGTTCTTAGTCCCTTCAAACCACTCAATCCATTGTCGAGTGAAGTAATTTTATTCTTCTTCAAGTTCAGATATTTCAATTTTGAAAACTGATTCAAACTACTCGGGAATTCTTTAATCCTGTTATTGACGGCACTAAAGTTCTCCATATTCGCAGGTAAATCATAAGGAATCTCCTTGATTTTGGAATTATCTATATTGACAACTTTAGCATTTCCATACTGGGGTGCAGGACTATTGCCGGCTCGCCCTGTAGGAGCAGAGTTTTCATCTGCAATTTCATTCTTTACTTCGCCTATGTTTTTCATAATTTCAGTAAGAGGAACAGGGCTACCATCCTTCTGTTTTACCATTTTTTGAAACCCTGCCAATGCTTTTTCAAAGTTGTCTTTTGATAAGGCTGCAAAATAATCTGTATTATCACCGTAATTTCCTGAAGCAACCATATCACGGTATAAATATCCCAGAAATTCGCTTGCCGTAGCAGTCCAGTAACCATCCTTACCAACAAGTGCTTTGCCTTGTTTCAAATATTCTTCTGCTTTTTCATAATCACCGGATTCCCGGTATGTATTGCCAAGTTTCAAATATCGTTTGCCAAGTTCATTTGCATTTACAATACTGCAAACTGACAGTAATATTATGAATATTGAGATTGTAGTTCTTTTCATTTTCGTTCTCCCGACCATTTCAAATTTATAGAATATTGAATCGTAAGCCCAAACTGAATGTGCTTATAGTTGCTTTGCCGATACTCACATCCTGACCGGGGTTGCCAAACATCATGTCGCGGGTTGGGAACAGAACACCAAAGTTAAAATACAAACTAGCAGGACTGATCGTTGTAAATTTTGAAAAATTCAATTCCAGGTTCAGAGTTTGTCCCTTATACTTAGCTTCGGGTAATGGTATATTCGGTGAGCTTGCAGTTCCCCAATAATGCCCTACCCCGATTTTAATTCCCGCTTTCACAGGCTTTAACTCTATTACACCCGGCAGATTCAAATTGAAACCAATGGAGTATATATTGGAATTCCATTCGCGCCATGATGAATTTGTATTTTCCGGGTCTGGATTCGATTTTATTTGCGGCATTAAGTATGCAAACCAAATATCAAAATACTTACCATACTCTGCAAGGGAATTCATGTTAAGTTCTGCTTTTGCCCCATACGATATATCCGTTTGAATACCCCCTGAACTGATTGAAGGTATAAATACGGAATTAGAAAGCATTAACGACGGAATAAATGTATCTTCCAATACTTTTGCCATTGTTGAACTTGACGTATATTGGAGCATATAGTATTTATAGGATATCGAATCGAGTGCTTTTTTAATGCTATCGCAAAATTTTGCAATTTCATAAACCCGGTTAGAGTAGATATCAGCATTTTGAGATTTTAACTCCAATTCGTAATTCTTGATTCCCAGTTCAATACTCTTACGCTTCTCTTCTCGCAGCCGTTTTTGAATATTGTACAGTTCTGCATGAATCTGCTCTTCGGATAATGCCTCAATTTGAAGCTGCAACTTAAATGCAACACTATGGAATTTTCTAAGTGTTTTTGCTTCCTGAGATGTAATTTCTTCCAATGTTGGCACAGGTACTGCCACAACGGGTTTAATTTCCCAGTATTTTAGTTGAGCATCTAGGGTTGCCGCGGTTGTGTAATATTCTAAGAGGAGTGCAGTGTACATTTCTTCGTTATCCTCATATTTTTCCATCTCTGCTTTAGTTGGAAAAGGTGATAGTTTCGCCATCGGTACAGCGGCATAGGTCAGTTGGGTAAGTAAAAGTACAAATATCACTCCTCCTGCCAATCGAAGAATGATTTGTTTTAGTATGTTGTTAATCATATTATTTTACTCGCGGTTATTGTTACATTTTGAATGTAATGAGGTTTCATCAATTACTATGCCAAATGAATAGTAGCGGTAATTAAGTCCCTGATTTAGTTTCAGCTCCATTCTTCATTTTTTCCTGCACATTGCTTTTCTTATTTTTGCAGTATTACTATTCATTCCTTAATTAATCTATCTGATGCAACCACTTCTTTTACTTCACGGCGCACTTGGTGCAAGTGCCCAATTTGCAAACCTCGCTTCGATTCTCTCAGATAAATTTGATATTCACACTCTTGATTTTGAAGGGCACGGCAGCAGAAGTTCATTATCTGTGAATCCATTCCGTATTGAGTATTTTGCAGAAAATATTATCCACTATCTTGACGAAAACTCAATTGATGTTTGCGATATAGTGGGATATAGTATGGGCGGGTATGTAGCTCTTCACCTTGCATCTCAACTGCCTGAACGGATAAACAGGATTTTCACATTAGCTACTAAGTTTAGATGGAATCCTGAAACCTCTGTTAAAGAAGCAGGCTTTCTTGATGCTGAAAAGATAGAACTGAAAGTGCCGAAATATGCAGGGTTCTTACAATCTCTTCACGGAGATACTTGGAAGGAAAATCTTGGTGCTACCCGAGAAATGATGATTCACTTGGGTGATAATCCTGTCCTTACTTCATCGGTTTTATCAGGCATTCAACATCGTGTTCGTATTGGTCTGGGCGACAGGGATGCAATGGTGTCGCTCGAAGAAACAGTAGATGCCTACAAAGCACTGCCTAACGGAGAATTACAAATATTTCCCAATACTCCTCACCCTCTGGAAAAAGTTAATGCAGATATATTTGCCGGTGCAATTAAACAGTTTTTCATGTAGTTAACTTTTTCCGTACAATTGCTTACTTCCTAAAAATAAAATCCTCGGATTCCGGTAAATCGTTATGAAAAATGGGCGAATTTTACTTTTCTCCTACTTTCTTCCACATCTTCGCAGCTTCAAACACAACAATTCCTGCCGCAACACTTACATTTAAGGAGTGTTTTACGCCATACATCGGGATTTCGAGCGCGCCATCACAAGCGGCAAGGACATCTGTATCTATACCGGTAAGTTCATTTCCAAGAACGAGTGCAAGAGGATAATCCTCCTTAATGAGATCGTCGTAGTTCCTGCTTGAATCGGTAATTTCTACAGCGAATACCTTCACGCCTTTTCGCCTCAACTCGAGAACTGCGTTCAGTGCGCTTTGCTGATATTGCCACGGTACGGTATCAACCGCACCGAGTGCAGTTTTCTCTATTTCCGCGCGGGGCGGAGCAGGAGTATAACCGCATAAGATTATTTCCGAAACAAGAGCTGCATCAGCAGTTCGGAATATCGAACCTACATTATACAAACTGCGGATGTTATCCAGTACAAGGGTTATAGGATGGCGTTTGTTTGCAAGGGCAATTTCGGGTGTAAGACGATTTGGAAGAATTTCTGCGTGAGAGAGTTTTTTCATGAAAGGATTTGCCGGAGTTTAGTTTTTTGTTTTTTGTACATTTCAGCAACATTTAGCGATTAATCGAACTGAAGAAGGATTTAATCAGCCAATGGTAATTCCACAATAAACGTTGCTCCTTTGTTTTTTCCTTCGCTTTCCGCCCAAATGCTCCCGCCGTGTAATTCAACAATTTGCTTGACGATAGAAAGGCCCAAACCGGTTGCAGTTTCTCCACCTGTCGGCTGGGCTGAAAGCCGTTGGAACTGCCCGAAGAGCTTACTCATGTCTTCTTGAGTTAAGCCCTGACCTTCGTCTTGAACTTCGATTCTTGCACGATTATTATGACTGAATAATCTAAGTGTAATACTCTTATCCATAGGTGAATACTTAATTGCATTGCTAATTAAATTTTCAACTACTTGGCGTAAGCGTTTTGAATCTGCTACTACATCCACATTTTCAATCTTACTTTCGATTCGCTGCTTCTTTGCTTGTGCTGCTGAAACATTTGAATAAATGACAGTACGGATAATTTCGGCTGCATCAATTATTTCGTGTTCAAGTGTCATTGCTCCGATTTCAGCGGCAGAAGATTCAAGTAAATCTCCAATCAATTTAAGCATGTTCTGTGATGATTCATTTATCATCATCAACATTTCGTGATGGTCACTTTCGGAAGGAGTTTCTTCAAGCAACATTTTAACGAAACCTATAATATTGCCAAGTGGATTTTTTAAGTCGTGAGCGGCGATACCAAGCAATTTGGTTTTGAGTTTATTAGCAATTTCCAATTCTGCATTTTTAGCATCTGTAATTTCTTTTTCTTTGCTGATGATTTCGATTTTCCGTTTAGAATCTGAATCAGCTACACTTTTAACAGTACTCAGATTGATAAACTCATCTTTCAAAATATGAAACTTCTCGCTATGATAAAAGGCTTCTTTCCAACGTTCTTGATGTTTATAAACATTACCTAATATTTTATGAATCCAATATTGATCTACCATTGCCCCTGCTTTTTCCTGGACAGCCAATGCGCCAAGCAAATATTCCTCCGCTTTTTCAAGGTTAAAGTGATGCCATTCTTGAGTAGAATAGAGTTCCCCAATATTCGTACGCCATAAAGCTATTCCATAACTATCCTCTAATTCTTCGGCAACTTGCAGTGCATTTTTCAAATAACTTAATGCATCATCAAAATCTCCGCAATAGAAACTGACGGTTCCGATATTTCCATACAGTGCTGCTATTCTCCTGCGGTCTCCTATTTCTTCAAAGATTGTCAGGGCATGATGAAAATATTCCAATGCCCGGGAATAATCCCCAATTTTACGGTACACATTTCCGATATTACACAAATGGCTGCCTGAATCTTCGGTATTACTGGTTTCTAAAGCGATAGCCAGTGCTCTTTCAAAATACTCCAATCCCCGTTCAGCGTCCCCTAACGAGGCAAATAGAGTACCTATATTACCGAGTGACATTTGAATGCCCCTGATATTACCTATTGCTTCATGGAGTTCCAATCCTCGATAAAATGAATGTAGCGATTCAATATTATCTCCCATATTACTGAGTGTATTTCCTATAGAATTATGAAGGTGAGCCTGTTGTTCAATATCACCAAGCTGTTCGTAATAGCGGAGGGCATCTTTCGCCGAGAATAACGCTGCTTCATATTCCCCATGATTACGCATCACAATTGCTTGAAGTGATAGAGTGCGTGCTCTTTGGTGTTGGGTTTCTTGATCATCATCCATTGTATCGGTAAGTTCCTGAGCTTCTTTCAAGATAGGCATGGCATCACCAAATGATATATCATTCCTTAATTTTGAAAGTTTGTTGTTGAGAGCCTTTACCTTTTCCAGTGGAGTATTGGCTGTATCTATGTCATTTTGCAGAGCAATTAGTATATCTTCTTCTATGAGCATGGGGTTCACAATCGTGAAAAATTGTAATTTTATACAAAAATACGTGATTTTCGTAATCTGTCCGTATATGTAACTGATAAATCAAATTAAAAGCAAAGTTTTTGTAATTCTTTATATTTTATACCATTTCTAATTCGGGGTATTCTTATGAAACGTCGTACATTTATTCAATCTCTTGTAGCTGCCGCGGGTGGATTAGGTGGAGCAATGGTACTATTGGCAGATGATTCGGTAAAAAATGCACGACCAAGTCCTTTTAATACACAAGTATTTATAAGTCAACCTACTTTGCGATTTATGGTACTCGGCGATTGGGGAGCAGGCGGCAAACTCCAGCGTCAGGTAGCAGATGCTATGCTCACAAAAGCAAAACTTGTTAGTCCGCAATTTGTACTTACGGTAGGCGACAACTTTTATCCAAGAGGAGTTCGTTCGGCTGATGATACCCAATTCAAAACAAAGTTCGAAGATGTATATGTAGGTAAAGAGCTGGAGATTCCATGGTATGTTGCGCTGGGAAATCATGATTATGGATTAAATCCCGACGCGCAAGTAGAGTATGGTAAGAAAAACACCAGATGGAATATGCCTGCCCGCTATTACACATTCACGAAAAACATCACTCCGGACGTTTCCATTGATTTCTTTGTTCTGGACACCGATAGTATGAAGCATGGTAAAGGTGCAGAACAGCTTACCTGGTTTAAACGTGAACTTGAACGTTCAAAAGCCCACTGGAAAATTGTAGTAGGTCATCATCCCATCAGAAGCTACGGGGCACACGGCGAAGAAAAGGTAATGGTGGAATCCGTTAAACCATTGCTGGATAAATATGGGGTTCAGGTTTATATTTGCGGTCATGAGCATGATTTGCAGTGTATAAAAAATCCTGCTGATAAATTTACCTGTATAGTTTCGGGCGGCGGCGGTGGTTCACGAACTACGAGTTATGGTGATTACACCTTATTTGCAGGAAACAACGGAGGGTTTTGTTTTACGGTCGCAACGCGGGATAAATTCTATTTTGAATGGTTGAACCCTAAAGCAGAGGTTGTGTTTGCCTATTCGGTTAATCACTTTTGAGGTAAAGGACTACGTTTGTTCTTGTCTTTCTCCTTCCCAATAAGGAAAGCAGGGGTGGGTTATTAAACACATAGAAACCTAGTTTACATAGATAGACATAGTTCATTAGTTTCAATAAAGGGCAGAAAATTGCTTTTCACACCAATGCCCCACCGGAATTTATAGCCGACATAGCCCGTGCTGCCCCTGCTATAATAAAATGTTCGATGCTGTCACAAGCACGAGTAATTCCTGTTTCCAAGTCTTTGGATTCTTCCGCTGTAAAGTTTGAGAGTACATATTCAATCATCCCTCCAGGTTCAAAATTCTTACCTATGCCACATCGTAACCGCCAGAAATTTGGAGTTTTGAGTTCCTCTATGATTGAAGTAATTCCATTGTGACCGCCGTCGGAACCGCCTTGTTTGATATGAACTTTCCCTACCGGAAAATTATATTCATCCACAATTGCAATAATCCGTTCCGGTGGAAGTTTGTGGATTCTGCTGAGTTTCAAGATTGCCTCTCCCGAGGCATTCATATAGGTAGTGGGTTTTACAAGCAGCACTTCATTTCTCCGAAGTTTGATGTCGGTTTCCATCCATTGCCCCTTGCCCTCACGGAATGATTTCCCATGTTTTTTGGCAAGTTCATCAATCACCAACCAACCGATATTGTGGCGTGTGCGCTCATATTTTATACCGGGATTCCCAAGACCTGCTATTATCCATTCCATGTTTTTTCGGTTTTGTGTTTCTAATATTACTCTTGGAAATGCCGGGTTATCCATTCGGAGATTTTTTTTGTTGCATCTTCCGACACCCAATGCCCGCATTTATAATTCAAGAATGTATGTTCAATCTTTTCATTATCAAGCGCATTTTCGTACAGCATTGCTGTTTGATAAGGGACAATCGGGTCATCTGTGGAATGGAGTAATAAAACATCAATCCCATATTTTCTGAGCACATGATATTTCTCCAGAACTTTCGCTTCCGGGTACATACTTGCACAAATTGTTATAACGGATTTGTAACTGTCAGGGTGTCGCGTTGCCACCACGTTAGCATAAAACCCACCTTGCGAGAAACCCATCACAATAGGTAAAACAGGCTTTAACGGCAGCGTTTCCATAGCTTCTTTCGTTATACTGTGATACCAATCTGCGGACGAAAAGATAATATCGTCTTTTAGTGAATCGGGATACCCTAAATCCTCGCCCATTGCTGAAAGTCTGGGAGCAAATATAGAGGCTGATTCTTTAAATTTAATATAGGGGGCTTCCGGGCATACAAAAATTACATTGGTTAGGTTCAATTGTTTTGCCCATCTGAGAATAATTGTCGGCTCCTGACTGTTGCCATGCAAGAGTAATACTAAATTATATTTACGACGGTCATCGTAATTCGGAGGATAGAGCACCCTATACCGTCCGTAGCGTTGCTGCGGAGCAAATTTAATCGGGAATTCGGCAGCCTGGTCGCTATTTCGTTTCATCATTGCAATGATTTCATCAAAACCCTTTCTGAAATGCAGCATGGTGAATATAGTGTCGTTTACAATTGCCTTATGGTATTGATACCCGAACTCTGCTGCATCCTGCAAGTATGAGAATGCCTTATCGGGCTGCTGCAAAGACATGAAACACCGTGACAGAATCACCATACTTTCCACATCTTTAGGATTAACCTTTACCCATTCTTCAAGATAAGGGACTGCTTGCTTATAGTTTTTTGCTTTGAGCGCTTCTTCCGCCCGTTCGCGATAGCTTCGTAAATCAGGAGAAAGTTGTGCGTACACAGAAGTTGATAGACCGAGGAAAAGTATCCACAAAAAAACTGTGATACGGCAAAATGAAAACTTCATTATATCCTTATATCTCATAATAATAACTGAAAAAGCTAATTTACTTCAATAAATAAATTAGCTTTAAGCATTGTACCCGGAACAGGGGTTGAACCTGCACATCCCTCGAGAATACTACAACCTGAATGTAGCGCATCCGCCAATTCCGCCATCCGGGCTATCAACCTAAAATCTTTTTTGAGGAGAGGGGAAAGGGATTCCAATAGAACACCTTTCACCATCTTGACCTTTTTAGAGACTTTAAGAATTTGAATCGGATTTAAAGCCCTCTCACACTATTCAGCATTCCCGTTGTCAGTGTAATTGAAAATTTTCTTCCTATAATTCTGTGGAGGAGAGGGAGGGATTCGAACCCTCGATAGAATTGCTTCCATAACGGTTTTCGAGACCGCCCGATTCAACCACTCTCGCACCTCTCCGTGCAAATACCATTGATATCAGGGATACAAAAATACGAACAGCAGACGTCCCTGCAAAGTTTTTTCGTATATAATTTGCTCTCATATCATAGTTAGTAACGATATAACCGCATATTCTTCACTATGCCATGATTGAGCAGAGTGCTACAATAGTTACAATATCATCCACACTGCATCCCCTGGATAAGTCGCAATAAGGACGGTTTAACCCTTGAATTATCGGACCTAATGCCTGAGCTCCCGCCAGCCGTTCTGTAAGTTTATAGCTGATATTCCCTGCATTCAAATCAGGAAATACAAGTACATTTGCACTTCCCCCAACAACAGAGTTGGGAGCTTTCCGGATTGCTATTTCAGGCACGAGTGCCGCATCTGCCTGCAATTCACCATCCGAGATAATTAACGGAGCTTTACTGTGAAAAATTTGTGCGGCTTTGCGAACCTTAAGAACTGCAGGATGTTCTGCGCTTCCTGCAGTTGAAAATGATAGGAATGCCACGCGTGGTTCCTCGCCTGTAATTTTTTGGAAATTCTTTGCTGCACTTAATGCAATATCTGCAAGCTGATCTTCATTTGGTTCAGGTACTACACCACAATCAGTATAGCACAGTATTTTTTCAGCGAAAACCATCAGAAAAAAACTGCTGACTACCGATATTCCTTTCTCAATCCCTACTGTTTGGATTGCCGCACGAAGCACATCGCCCGTTGTAGAGAGTGAACCAGCTACACAACCGTCAACTATATTCGATTCTGCCATCATTCCTGCATAATAGAGCGGGTTTTGGAGTTGCGTGCGCGCCTGTTCGAGTGTGATTCCTTTTGAGACACGTCGTTCAGCAAATTTGATAACATAATCTTCAAATGACGATGATGTACTTGGGTCTTCAATTGGAATTTGCTCTATGGATAGTCCTTGTTCCAGAGCGATATTTTCAATATCGGTACGAGTACCCACGAGTACAGGGGAACATATTCCTAAGTCTTGTAGAATCATTACTGCACGGAGTGCGCGCGGGTCTGTGTCATCAGGAAATGCTATTCGTTGTTTGAGTAAGGATGCTTGTTCTCGTAATCTGTTTATGAAGGATGACATAGACTATGTTATGTAAATAAAAAAAACAAGTCATGTCAGTTGTTTACCGTCGTGCATTGAGTAGTTATAAAATCAAATTTAGGTCAGGTCGGTTGCTACAACCGACCTTCCTTTTATGCGTCTTTACAGAAAGGCAGTTGCAGCAACTGCCTTGACTGTGTTGTTTTTTTTGTTTTTATAACTTGGTAATACACGGTGGAATACAACTGACTTTCCATATATTCACTTAGAAGAGAGATCGGTTGTAACAACCGACCTGACCTAAATATTTATTTTCCCTACTTAACCACACCCCCCTGCCCCTCTCGAAGAGGGGAATTAGTACTTTTTTGGGTCGGGTCGGTTATTACAACCAATCTTCCTTCTGAGTAACAATCTACAAAAATAACAAACCCTGCATTCCCAATGTGAAAGCAGGGTTTATTATTTTTAAAAAGATATTCAACTATCTCTCAATAACCATTGTTTGTGTGCGCTTGGATTTACCCGCTTTAAGCGTATAAATATACGTCCCGCTTGGCAATGTACGGGTATCTACTGTCACTGCTTTTTGTCCCGGCATCACAGTTTGAGAAACTATTTCGCGTCCGTCAATAGACGAGAGGGTAAATTGGGCATTCATACCGCTTAAAATACCTTCCATCGGAATGGTAGTTTGTGTTTGGGCCGGATTGGGGTAGTTCTGACCAAGTGTAAGAAGCGAAGTATCCGTTTCGAATTCATCAACTGCAGTAGTAGTTTGGAAAATCGGTAATTGTTCAAAATGACGAGGCAAGGCATTCGGAGTAATTTCTGCTTCCGATGCTCCGTACCACTGCCCAAGCACAGACGCATACAACTGACGGAAATCCACTTTCATTTTAAGGTTACCCGGACCTTCCACATCGGTCAATACGGGATCAGAACCAATGATACCACCCTTTACCCCGCTTCCAATTACAAACATAGGGGCTGCTGAACCGTGATCTGTTCCTGATCCGTTGGATTCTACACGACGCCCGAACTCACTGATTGTCATTACACTCACTTTCTTATCAGTACCGAAAGCTTCCAAATCACGTTGAAAGGCTAGTACGGCATCAGCAAGCATTTTATGGAGATTCTTTTGGCTATTCAATTGGTCTGAGTGTGTATCATATCCACCTATATTGATGATATACATTTGTGTTTTAAGCCCGGCTGCAATAATACGGGAAATTGCTTTCAGTCCGTCTGCCAGTTGATTGTTTGCAGGGTACGTTACTTTATTGGTCGTCTGTTTCAATCCGGCAGCAACTATTGAATTTATAAATATATTCGTCTGTCGTAAAATTTCCCTTACATACGCTTCTTCGTCCCCTGCATGTGTGGAAGCCGTAGGGTCGGTATTGGGCAAACCCGGGATAAAGTCGGAAGCACCCACAGCAACACCCATATTGTAATTGTTACCGATAAGTGTAGTACTTAAGTATGTACCAAGTTCAATTGCAAACGGATCAGTAGGAAGAGTAGCAGGATAATCCGGATATTGCTGTTCCAAGTACTTGGCAAACCAGCCCGAATTACTGTAAACATCTGCGTCCGACCCGGAAAGCCAAATATCAGTTGAACGGAAGTGCGATAGATTTTGATTGGCATACCCGACATTTTGGATAATCGCCATTTTCTTTTCTTTGTAAAGTTCCAAGAGTGGAGCAAGAGCCGGATGTAATCCTAATGTATTAGAATCCGGCAATTTGACAACTTCTTCTTTGTCAACGTAAATACTACCCTCCGCACGAGCGGTATAATAATCATCATTAGTATAGGGAACTACAGTATTCAAGCCATCATTCCCACCGGCAAGGCGAAGAATTATAAGAATATGATCCTTATTAGCTGCACTTATCCGGGCAAACGGTGAACCTTCTGGAGCTTTGGCAAAAGCACGAACACGTGGGAAACCCAAAGCCATCGGAAGCACGATACCTGTAGCAGCAACTTTTTGTAAAAATGATCTGCGTTTCATAACGAAATCCTTTTGAAAATTTATTGAGTAAAGTTTATTTATGGGTTAGAACAGTTTGTGATTTGCAAGCTGAACGATTGATTTAAGTAAGTTTCGGATATGTTTGTCAGCTTTGAATGTAGGGTCGTCAATTTTCCATTCATAAGATTTTGCTCCCTGCAACAACGCATCGAGCAATGCATCCGATTCCTTTTTTGACGGAGGTACGTTAAGAAGTGCCTGTGCAATTTCCTGTGTTAATTTTTCAGCATCATTGTAAGAAGGGAATGTTTTTGCAAATGCAATTGCATCGAATTTATACATGACTACTTTTTGAAAAACAACCTTCTCATCAAGCACATCCAGCAGGAATTTCTGACGCAGCGGAAGAGTTGACGTACTAACCCATGTTCTGCCTCCGGGCCAGCCTTTTACATTTGGGGGGAAACACGGAACCTGCCCTATTGCTTGCATCCTGTTCATAAGGTCTTGGGTATTTCTGCCGGATACTGCCAAATTGAAATCCGGGACATTTGTTAACCCTAATGTTCTAATTGCTCCCAACATCAAATCAATCGGACTTTTATCCTTTGCACCGATGTTGGTTACATCAAAGAAATGTTCACTTCTAATCAATTGTTCCACAACAGGTTTAATTTCCCAATTGTTTGATTTAAATGTGTTTGCCATCGCTTCTACAATCGTTCGGTCAGGAATGTCGTACACCAGCTCACGATATATTTTTGTACATATAAATTTTGCTACCTGGTCTGCCCGTTCAGAGAAAATAATATCAACTATGTCATCAGCCTTCCACACACCTTTTTTACCCATAAAGGTTTTACTGCTCGAATCCCAACGGGTTTCGATGAATACACTTGTCAGCCCGAGATACATCGTCGGGTCTTTGGTGGTACTCGGCATAATTGTCCATCCGCTAAGTGCTTTTGCAGCTTCGGATACATCCGATTGAGTGTAATTCGGATTATTATTCCAATCCACTACCCCGCAGGTAAAAAGCTCTTGAAGCTCCCTTGCATAGTTTTCATTAATCTGGTTGTTTTTTCCCGCTTTGAAGTTTTTAAGTCCGTCAAGGTAGATAAGCATCGAGGGGTCTTTGGTAATATCTTTTACGAATTGCTTAAAATTACCCAATGCATACTTGTGGAATTGCAGGTTCTGAACAAACATATAATCGGCAAAATTTACGGTATTAATTTCATTGGCAAAATGATTATGCCACATCATTACCATACGCTCCTGAATACAGACCGGACCAGTCCCTATGTTTTTTATCCACCATTTAATGAACTGCTCCCGTCGTAAAAATTGAGCCGTTTGCCATGCCAAAAATTCATCGCTGTCCATATTGTTATTCGGCGGGCGGAATTGCACATCCGATCCTGCCCATGACTTAATTTCTTCATACGAAAGTACGGTTGGTGTAAGAAGCAACGTAATAGTAGCATCAATACCATCTGCTACTGCCTTTCTGATTTCACTGTCTTTCGGACCAACCATGCACCTCCGCAGTAGATGTGCAGCTTTTGAATAATCCCACGGGTTAGCTCCCGTTGGCGTAAAAGGCTCCAGACCTGCTTCAGTACGGGTAGCAAATTCGGGGACGGCTTGTCGTGCTACGGAAGGGATATTCGTAACAGTATCAGATGAAGAATCAACAGGTGCACCCGGAACAAGGAAATTTCTGCGTTTCATTCGGCATCTCCTATAATAAGTAAATTAATTGAACATAGTTGTAAATTTTAGTACGTAAAGATTTTGCGTTTTTTGAGTTAAGCAGGTTTAGATTTGGTTTAACGTTTACAGAAATATATATTAAAAATAATTTGACTGTATTGCAAATTATAAGAAAAAGTATGAGATCACAACAGAAATTCTCGAAAAAAAACTCTCAAAAACCTGATTAACCATAATTTTCTTTTGTAAATTCAAAGAATCCTCGTATTTTTGTGTTCTTCGTTATTGTGCAGCGTTCGTATAGCGGTTAGTACACCGCCCTTTCACGGCGGGTGCACGGGTTCGATTCCCGTACGCTGTACTCTTTCAAAAGTCGCTCTTTCAGGGCGACTTTTGTTGTTTTATAGTAAATCACACCCAACTAAAAACAATCTTACCCCGTTCAGTTCGTGATGTAATTTCATGAATGCAATTCCAATTGATAATCCGGTAATCTCTACTCTTTACGCCGAACTAAATTTCATAATTGAAA
>CALMMI010000128.1 GCA_937868245.1 uncultured Ignavibacteria bacterium
TATTCCATCGTCATGGTTATTCCTATTCCTCCAGAATTGACTGGGATTAACACTTCCTTCGTATTCGTTACTGTAGATTGTAATCTCATTTCTTTTTTTATCGATACTAAAGATAGAAAGAATTTTAATAGTATCACCATTCATATCTTTATCTATTCCCCTTAAATCGTCGGTAGTATCAGTCGGATCATTATATTTTATAGCTATTCTTAACTTTGTTTTGAAATCACCCTCGTATTTAGGTGTTGCAAATTTCCAAAAATGATTAGGTGCTAATGTTAAGATACGACTATTGTCAATACAATTACCTGTAGGTAACTGCTCAATATTTTTCCATTCACCTCTCTGATTTAATGCTTGAACCAGCATATTTAAATATGTACCTTGTGAATAAAACTCTAAGGAATCATTGGTAGTATTAGTAACATATACTGCACTTCCATTTTTTGCAAGTCTGAATGTATCAACGGTAAAAGTATCTTTAATCTCCGTATGCACCTCCAGATTAAGACTGTTTGATTTAGAATTAAATGAACGATGTGTTTCAGAAATACACCCTGATACAAAACTCCTGTATATTCTTTTCCTTGAATCATTGGCTGAAAACACTCTATAGTTAGTTTCATTTATAAAGTCAATATTCAAATCGGTTAGAGATTGAAACCTATTTCCCATTTCGGATTCCTGCCAAATGACTTCTCCTTTTGGATTAATATATGTCAGCTTATAATTAATGAAACATGTTAAAACACCGTGGTTAAAACCTAAGCCATATATTTCCTGAATCTTGGGCTTCACAAGAATCGCTCCATCTGCTTTTTTAATTCCGGTCAATTTATCATAATATGTATTGTGTCCGGGTTTGGTACTGTAAAATAGATAAGCTCATTGTCATTATTATCTTTCTTCATATTTTTAACTTTTTCAGAAAGTTCCCTCTTGGGCTTTGCCTTCTCATTTCTTATATTTTGATATTCATTGCTTGTTTTGAGATTACCCATTTTATCAATAAATATATTGGAAGCACCTTTTTTGTTACTTGAATCATTTTTCTCGGGGATTAATGTAACTTGAAAATACCCATCTTTCATATCATGAATATAACTATATTTTCCAAAAGGAATTACCATATTTCCATGTGAATCAATTGCACCTGTATTGTACATGTAGGAGGTGCCGGTAATTAGTATGGTTGAAGTTTTAAGCGTATCAAACACGGTATCTCGATTCAGTCCTTTCACTACAGCAATTCCATTAATAAAATCATTTAATTCTGAATAAACAGTATCAATACATAAATTACCTTCTGTATCAATCATTCCATATTTATGGGATACAGTTTTCACTTTTGCCCTGCCATTTCTAAATTGACCAATAACTTGATATGTGCTGTCAAAAGTTCTTTCTCCCTTTCTATTTATGTAGAACGGTTTTCTTTCGTTACAGACAATAGCATATCCATTCTTGAATTTGGTAGCGTATTCAAACTGTGGCTGAATTACAAATTTCCCATCTTTGTCAATATACCCATAAGTACCATTAATCCTTGCTGCTGCAAGCCCTTCTGAAAACTCTTCTGCTGAATGGAAAACAGGTTTTATTATAATAGTCCCTGTAGAATCAATGAAACCGAATTTACTATTTTCGTATATTCTAAAAAGATGCTTAGGTCTGTTAACTTGGGCATGACACAGAAATCCCTCAACAATTAAGACCAATATGATTGCATTTAGATATTTCATTAGTAGTAGTTGAAGAATGGTAAAAAGACATTCAATATTACATAATTAATAGAACTAAACCAAAGCTGACTTTGTACTAATTACTAGGTTTGTATTTCTTTCACAGACTAATGCATGAGGTGAAAGGTTACAGCATCGTAGTTTTCATTGTCAGCATGTCACTTTATCTCTGCGATATATGCCCTCCAAAGCAAGAAATTTGACTAAATTTGCGTGAATAGCATTGAACAGAGTACATCTATCCGTAGCGCAAGGTTTGCAAACCCTGTGCTATAGATAGATGAACCAGAACGATTCTACTCTCAAATCTCATTATCCAAACGCTCATTTCTCAATTTTCCATGAGGATCTATCCCTATGTACGGTGAATTTCAACAGCATCTAAAACAAGAACTTACCTCTATTCGCGAAAGCGGTCTCTATAAATCAGAACGAATCATAACTTCCCCACAAGGAGCTGAAATTACAGTGGAGGGAACAAGCAATTCTGTACTAAATTTCTGCGCGAATAACTATTTAGGACTTTCCTCCCACCCAAAGGTAATTGCTTCTGCAAAGGCATCATTGGATTCACATGGGTATGGAATGTCGAGCGTGCGGTTTATTTGCGGGACACAGGATATTCACAAAACTCTCGAGAAAAAAATAGCAGATTTCTGCCATACCGATGATTCTATATTGTATGCAGCTTGCTTTGATGCAAACGGTGGTGTGTTCGAGCCGCTCCTTGGTGAAATGGATGCAATCATCTCCGATGAATTGAACCATGCTTCTATCATCGACGGTGTGCGCCTTTGCAAAGCAAAACGCTACCGTTATAAATGTTCCGATATGGCAGATCTTGAAGAAAAACTCCAAACTGCTCAAGCCGAAGGCGCACGATTTATCATGATCGCAACCGACGCTGTTTTTTCGATGGACGGAACAATTGCACCCCTCGATAAAATCTGTGACCTTGCAGACAAATATAAAGCACTCGTTATGGTTGACGAATGCCATTCAATGGGATTCATGGGCAAAAATGGACGTGGTGTAATTGAACATTGCGGTGTGCTCGGTCGTGTTGATATTATCACAGGAACACTCGGTAAGGCTCTCGGTGGAGGTATCGGCGGTTTCACAACAGGACGTAAAGAAATTATTGAATTACTCCGTCAGCGTTCACGTCCGTATTTATTCAGCAATTCCCTTCCTCCATCAGTAGTTGGTGCATCCATCACAATTTTTGATTTACTATCTGAAACAACAGAACTTCGTGACAAATTAGAGGAAAACACACTCTATTTCCGTGAAAAAATGACAGCCCTCGGCTTCGACATCAAACCCGGCACACACCCGATTACTCCTATTATGCTGTATGATGCCGTTCTTGCCCAGCAGTTCGCACAGAAATTACTGGCAGAAGGAATCTACGTAATCGGATTTTTCTATCCTGTTGTTCCAAAAGGCTTGGCAAGAATTCGGGTGCAGATTTCAGCGGCTCACTCACGTGAGAATTTAGATACTGCTCTTGCTGCATTTGGGAAAATCGGTAGAGAATTAGGGGTGATTAAGTAAATCTTGATTTTCAATTCACTTTTGTAAACCAATTATTATGAACATATCAATCTGCGGTGCAGGAACAATGGGACGAGGGATAGCCATTGCCTGTTTACAAGCCGGTCATTCTGTTGTCCTTTTTGATTTGAATGAAGAGGCAACTAAAAAAGCGCATGAATATATATCATCGCAATTACTGAAAGCTGTCGAAAAGAATAAAATGACAAAAGAGGATGCAGACTCTTGTATGAACCGTCTTTTGGCAACCACTTCTATTTCTGACGCAGCCGGTGGTGAGTTTATTATCGAAGCTATTATCGAAAAGCCCGAGATTAAGAATCAACTGTTTACATCACTTGAAAATGCAGGGCTGGCAGAAAATGCTATTTTAGCTACGAACACATCTTCCCTTTCGGTAAATCTACTTGGTTCTACCCTTCGCAAGCCGGAGAATTTTGTCGGCTTGCATTTTTTCAATCCTGCCAATTTGATGAAATTAGTGGAAATTGTAAGTTCACGACAAACTTCGGATGAAACACTGGAACGTTCTGTAGCCTTTATAAAAGGTCTTAGCAAAACTGCCGTGATAGCCAAGGATGTACCGGGATTTATAGTAAATCGTGTAGCACGTAATTACTACAACGAGGCAATGAAAATTGCAACCGAACATGCAGCTGAACCTGAACAAATCGACAGAATAATGAAATCACTCGGCTTCAAGATGGGTCCGTTCGAATTGATGGATTTGATTGGTAATGATGTGAATCTGGAAGTAACAAAATCCGTTTATGAGCAATATTTCCACGAGTCGCGGTTTACGCCGTCGAATATGCAACAGGAAATTGTAAATGCAGGTATGTTCGGACGGAAGACAGGCAAAGGGTTTCACGATTACAGCAAGTAATATTATAAAATTATGAACCGATTGTACCTTTTTTTGTTAGTTTGCTTATCTATTCCTTGTTCTGATGGTTACTCCCAAGACACTACTGCGGCAACTACTTCAAAAGATACAAATAAAACGGTTCCTGTTATAACCCCTGCCTTACCCACTCGTGTGTACGAGAAACAAACATTATACCCGAACGGAAGATTGGAAGTTGGTGGGCTGTTCTTTACTACCAAATATTTTGGTGAATTTACGGATAATAATATCGGGTTTGTATATGGTGTTACCACGCGGTATATGATGCCATTCCTACCGGAAATAGGCTTGGGTGCACGCCTTACGAACGGATACCTAAAATATGACCGTCGGTATAAAGAACGTTTTGGAAAAGATTGGGAACGTCAGTATCCCGAAAACGACTTCCCTTTTTCCGACTCTATCGGTGCAACACGCAGAACAAAAGTGACTGCATTTGAACCGTTATTCTATCTGAATCTATTCCCAAGAAAACGCTTAAACTATTACTTTTTTGCTGGATACAGCATTCTTCTATTTACCCCTCAGGATATAGACGAAGACCCCCTTGACGGCGTAGGGAAACACAAACATTACCCTGATTATAAAGATGAAAACGGTGCAGCCTTTCATCTTATTGGCGGCGTGGGTATTGATTTTTATCCAACCCGCAATCTTTCCGTAGGGATACAAGCAGCATACCGATACATGAAAACAGATATATTGGACGGATATGCACAATTACTAGAAGGAGGCGGCGCAACCAATCCCGATGCCTACGCTGAATTTGGATTGAAGGTTTCCTACTATATGTTTGGCTCTTCAGATACTGATGGTGATGGAATATCTGATGAAGAAGAAGAAAAAATGGGAACAAATCCCTATTCCACTGATACAGACGGTGATGGGATTTCTGATTATGACGAAATTTACATGTATAAAACCGACCCTTTTTCAGCCGATACTGATAAAGACGGACTTTCCGATTCGAAAGAAATTATAGAGTATCGAACAAACCCTCTTTCAACCGACACAGATAAAGACGGGCTCGCGGATTCCGATGAGATTTTAGTCTATAAAACCAATCCTCTTTTAACGGATACTGACGGGGATACGCTTGGTGACGGTGCTGAAATGAATAATGGTACAAATCCATTGAATGTGGACAGTGACGGTGATTTAATAAACGACAACCTGGATAATTGTCCGATGATAATCGGATATGTAGAGCAAAAAGGTTGCCCTATCCCTCTTGAGGCATCAATTGTTCACGATACCATTATTCAAACAAAAGAGGTAGTCCGTATTATAGAAAAAGGACAATCCTATACTCCTTATGGGATTAACTTCAAAAGCGGGAAAGCTGAAATTGAAGTGGAGTCGGAATTAATTTTGGATGGTGTAGTAAAATGGCTTCGTGAAAATCCAACAATTATAGTTGAAGTTCGAGGGCACACCGATGCACAGGGTTCACCTGAACATAATCTTTTGTTATCACAGCGAAGGGCAGAATCTGTTAGAAATTATCTGGTAAAAGAAGGTATCGACCCTACCCGTTTATCTGCAAAAGGCTTAGGAAAATCTGTCCCCGTGGGTGATAATAATTCTGAAAAAGGCAAAGCCCAAAACAGACGAATTGAATTCTATATAAAGAACAAGTAGTGTATCATTTGGTAAGCAGTGCAGTCATTGTTTTTTTTCATTTTTATCCGGAGGTATCACGTGGAGGCATTTACTATCTTTCTGTTGGTTCTGTTAGCTATCTTTTTCTTCTCGACGTTTAAGACGATAGCCCAAGGTCAAATCGGGGTTGTAACTACATTCGGTAAATATCGAAGAATCATGTTACCCGGCTTGAACTTCAAATTGCCGTTTATCGAAACCATTTACAAAAGAATATCGATTCAAAACCGCTCCGCAGAATTAGAGTTCCAGGCAATTACTGCCGATCAGGCAACTGTTCAGTTTAAAGCATTGTTACTATTTGCAGTGCTCGACCAGCAAGAGGAAACAATCAAAAACGTTGCATTTAAGTTTGTGGATGAAAAGAACTTTATGCAAACGCTTGTCCGTACTGTGGAAGGTTCAGTTCGGAGTTTTGTTGCTACCCAAAAACAAGCCGATATTCTCGGCTCGAGAAGCGAAATAGTAGATCATGTGAAACATCAGATTGACCAGACTCTTGAAGCATGGGGTTATCATCTGATTGACATGCAAATGAACGATATTGCTTTTGATTCTGCAATCATGAAATCAATGGCACAGGTTGTTGCATCCAACAACTTAAAAGCTGCTGCAGAAAACGAAGGGCAAGCACTGTTGATAACCAAAACCAAGCAGGCGGAAGCCGAAGGTCGTGCTATCAAGATTGCAGCATTAGCCGAAAAAGAAGCAGCTCAACTTCGCGGGCAAGGTATTTCCCTCTTCCGCGAGGAAGCGGCAAAAGGTATGAGCGAAGCAATCAAACAATTGCAAGGCAGCCACTTGGATGCATCCGTAATGCTATTTTCGATGTGGACTGAAACTATCCGCCACGTTGCAGAAAATGGCAAAGGAAATGTTATTTTCCTTGACGGTTCTGTGGACGGAATGGAGCATTCCATCAGACAATTAATGGCGATGAACAGCGGGAATTTATGGTCAGCCCAGAAGTAAAATTGAATCCACCTTTTATTCGTATTACCCTCATTTGAAGTAAAATGGGGGTAATTGTTATATTGAGTACTTAATAGCTAAGCACTTTGATCCCCAAAAACAATTTAACAGGTAAGTTTTCCACTTTAAAAACTTTATATAATTTTATGATACGATTATTTCATATAATTCTGTTTATGACAATTGTTATTGTTGTTCATGTAAGAGCAGAAACAAAAGCCTCTGAAAAACCTATTCAAAGAACCGATATTAAATGGAAGGCTTTATCAAAATCTAACTATAAAATTCAATACCCTGACAATTGGGAGTTGAACGAAAGTGGTGTAATGGGAACAAGTTTTATAATTTTTTCACCTGTTGAATCAGATTCAGATACATACAGAGAAAACGTCACACTAATAATCCAAGACATATCAGGTCAAAACATTGATCTGAGTAAATTCGTTGATATCTCATTGAGTCAGTTCCATACACTGTTGACAAATCCACAATTATTCGAGAATAAAAGAGTTAAAGTTGCAACTAAAGAGTATCAAAAAATGGTGTATTCATTCGACCAAGGCGCTCTTCATTTGAAAACCGAACAGTATCTCTTTGTTATTAAAAACAAGGCGTACGTCCTTACATTATCTACTACTCCTGGTACATTCGAAAAATACAAGAAAACTGGAGAAGCAATTTTAGCTTCTTTCTTAGTTAAGTAGCAATTTGATTTTATTTCGTTTATCTTCTTATGTTTTTATTACTCATTTTTGAATACAATCAAATTGCTATTCAATTTGTAAGCATGTGTTTCTTATCACCCGATTCTACAAAATAGAATGTCATGTACCATAGGTACATATTGCCAACCATTTATTATATTGCAGTCCTATTCTTTTAATCCATATTTGAATTTCGATAATGACAAATCTAGCCGTTAATATTGATCATATTGCAACCATTCGTGAAGCACGGGGCGGAACACAGCCCGAGCCGCTTACCGGGGCACTTCTTGCCGAACTTGCAGGTGCATCTGGAATCGTATGCCATCTGCGCGAAGACCGCAGACATATCAACGAACGCGATGTTCGATTGCTGCGCGAAACAATCACAACAAAATTGGATTTGGAAATGGCTGCAACCGAGGAAATCATTTCGATAGCCCTCGAAATATTGCCCGAACTCGTAACCTTCGTCCCCGAAAAACGTGAAGAATTGACTACCGAGGGTGGACTCAATGTGGTAGATAATGTTCATTATTACACTAATGCAACGGGCATAATGCACGACCATGATATTCAGGTCAGTTTTTTTATCGAGCCATCCGAGCAGCAGATAGAAGCTGTTATGAAAACCGGTGGGGATATTGTTGAATTTCACACAGGTATTTACGCTAATGCAATTACTGCAGCACAACGGGACAGCGAACTCCAAAGACTGTTTCTGGCAGCGGAAATTGCCGAGGAAGCAGGGCTTAAAGTAACAGCAGGACATGGTTTGGATTATCATAATGTACGTGCAATTTGCCAAATTCCCCAAATGGAGGAAATCAGCATCGGACACGCAATTATAGCTCGTGCAGTTTTTGTTGGAATTGACCAGGCTGTACGGCAAATGATAGCTGCAATGCGCGGGATATGAAGGAATTAACCAAACTTATCGTATTTTTGTAGTATATCGTTCACTTTGGCAAATTTTACTGCTTCGTAAAGCATTCATTTCTTAGACATCAATGGCAACTCTGACTATCGGTACTACTACTGTTGAAAACGGCATTCTCCTTGCACCTTTGGAAGATGTAACCGAACTTCCCTTTCGCGTAATAAGCAAAAGGCTTGGCGCGGATATTGTATATACAGAATTTATCTCATCGGACGGCTTGGTGCATGATGCACGACGTTCACTCGAAAAATTACGTCTTGCAGATGAAGAACATCCGGTGGCGATTCAGATTTTTGGCGGTGATATTGAAGTAATGAAAGAAGCTGCATTAATGGCAGAGGCATCAGGACCTGATTTTTTAGATATAAACTGCGGTTGTTGGGTTAAAAATGTAGTAGCCCGTAATTCAGGTGCAGCCTTATTGAAGGACATCCCGGCAATGTCAGGAATGACCAAAGCATTGGTAGATACGGTAAAATTGCCCGTTACAGTAAAAACACGACTTGGCTGGGATAAAAACAATATCGTTATCGTGGATGTAGCAAAGGAACTTGAACAGGCGGGTGCATCGGCTCTTACTGTTCATTGCAGAACCAGGGACATGGGGCACACAGGAAGTGCGGATTGGTCGTGGATACCAAAGATAAAAGAGGCAGTAAAGATGCCTATTATCGTAAATGGCGATATAACAACGGTGCAGGATGTTAAAAGAGCATTTGAAACAACCGGTTGCGATGCAGTGATGATTGGTCGTGGAGCTATCGGCAACCCATTTATTTTCAGACGGGCAAAAATATTTTTAGCAACAGGGGTGGTTCCTCCGGAACCCTGTGCGGAAGAACGGGTATCTGTACTGTTACAACACTTACAGCTTTCCATTAATCATAAACCGGAGCGGCGGGCAATTCTCGAATTCAGGAAGTTTTATGGCGGGTATTTACGCGGATTATACAATTCTGCACCCGTAAAACAGGATATTCAACAACTATTATCCTTCCCTGAAATCGAAGAACGTTTGCACCGCTATTTAGAATTTTTAGCTGAACGAACAGACATCCACGAGAGTCCGGTCGAAGAAGCAACATCATAATTAAGGAATTATAAGCGTGAGACGTACAAAATTACAGTCTGCTCCCGAAGCGGAAGCAGTGCCTATTGAAGAACCGGCATCAACAAAGAAAAGCAGAAAACCGACAACAAAATCGGTATCCAAAAACACAGAAACACCACAGCAGGAGCTTCCTGTAATCGTTGAGAAGAAAACGACTATTGCATCGCCTGCAATTACAGTTACCCAACAAAAGAAAATTCTACCGAAGAAAGACAATTCACCTGCACAAAAGAGCGTAAATACAGTTAATACTGTTATGACCGCGGAATCAAATCCTGTAGTTAAAAAGCAGATTGCAGATTCAGCTCAAAACACACCTACCATTGCAAAAACAAAAACAGTTCAACCGAAAGCACCACAGAAGGTGGCTTCCGTTGCTAAGACACCATTGCCTGAAGTATCATTGCAATACCCTGCCCCGGAAGGTATTAAGCCGTTGAATGCACCGGTCAATTCAAAAAAAGTAAACCCTAAGAAAAAACCAAATAAAGAAACAACTCTTTCTCCTGTTCAAAGCGAAACTGAAAGACTGCTTTTGGAAATTTCTGCCATTACAGAACAACCGATACCTGAACAAAAGAAAAAAGAAGTTATCCCTGAAGTCAGTAGGATTCAAAAAGCTCCCCTACCTACTCCAAATCAGGTTCAGCAAGGTAAGCCTGTTCAGCAAAGTAAATCTAAAGTTGCCCCAAAAGGAAAAATTCAAAAAAACAATAAAGATTTTGAAGTACCTCAACTTGATTTCACAGAAATTATCGAGCAAAAAAGTGTTGAAACTGTTCAAACACCCACCCCTGTAAACCATGAGCCATTTATCCCTACTCCTCCGGAAGAGGCAATTGCCCAACGACTTTTGGAAATTGAACAAAGATATGGCGGTCAACCTGCTAAAAAACAGAACAAACAGCCTTTTCAAAAACAAGACAACAAAGCACAACTTCCAACCGTTGAAACTCCTCCGACAGTTGAACAACCTGTTTTGGACAATGCGCAGGATGCAGCCGATCAAGATGAACCGAAACTAAGCTATTGGCAGCAACGTAGATTACAGAAAAAACTTAAACAAAAACAGCAGCGCGAGCAAGAGAGCCAAGTAGCTTCTGATGAGAATCAAGACACAATAGTACCTGCTCTACTACAGTCAGAAACTAATACTCCTGCACCTGTTGTTCAGCAGAAGAGCGTAGTAATCAATACTCTAAGGCATCAGGAAGCAAAAACTACGCCTCACGCCCAGCAACCAAAAGCAATTGTTTCCAAAGAAACTATTGAAGAAACTACAGAAAACCCACTTGAAGGATCTGAACCAACCGGTGAACTCGAATTGCCAAAACTAAGCTATTGGCAACAAAGACGGCTAAACAAGAAACTCAAGCAAAAGGAAATGCGTGAACAGCAGGCATCGGGTGAAACTCATGATACACCTGAACTTACTTCACAAATCATAGCTCCTTTAGATGCAACCGATGCACCCAAAGAGGTACAATTGCCTCAAACGCAAGTCATCAATAAGGTGGGAGCAAAGGTAACACCATCTCTCAAGCCTGTTGTTACACAAAAAGTAACTCCCTCTCCTGTTTCCGTAGTAGCTCCTCAGCCAGTTGTAGTTAGTGCCCCTATTATTACTGATAGTAATGATGATTCTATCAAGGTTACTGAAAATACTGCAACAGAAGAGCCACCCAAACTTAGCTACTGGCAGCAGCGTCGTTTGCAACGCAAGTTAAAAAAGCAGCAATTGTTTCAAGAAGCGGCAGCTTTAGCTCCTGAAGAATCGGAAGTGATAGCAGAACAACAAGCTTTTCCTGAAAAGGAAATTGCAAATGAAAGTTCTGAATTCAATGAAGCTGTGAGTTCAGAGCCGGAAACCGATCAACCTGCAACAGATGCACCTCCTAAGAAATTAAGTTATTGGCAGCAAAAAAGACTACAAAAGAAACTAAAGCAGCAGCAGGAACTGGAAGCAAAACTCGCGAGCCAAGATTCTATTCAAGAAATTACTGCTGCCGACAATTCGGATGTTGCAGTTGAGCAAATTCCACAGCGAAGAATTTTACCCGTTCCTCCTGATAAACTTTTGCCACGACCAAACACACAACCGGTTCAAGAGAAAAAAATCCTCCCTGTGCCTGCAGATAAACTACTACCGCAACAAGAGAAGAAAATCCTTCCTGTTCCGCCTGATAAAGTTTTGCAACATAAGGATAAGAAAGCTCCACACGTTGCAGCAGGAGTTATTCCTACTGATAACGTATCGGGTACGAACGGTGAGTCTGCTCTTCCTTTGCCGGAGAAAAAGATTTTGCCGGTTCCTGCCGACAAGCTTTTGCCGGTTAAGGAGCAGAAAATTCTTCCTGTTCCGGCAGATAAGGTATTGCCCAAAAAAGACAAAAAAGCTCCTTTGACAGGAGAAAAGAAGATATTGCCTGTCCCTGCGGATAAGGTATTGCCTTCAAATGAGAAGAAAATACTTCCTGTTCCTGCTGATAAAGTATTACCTCCCAAAGAGAAGAAAATACTTCCTGTTCCTGAAAAGGCATCTGTTCCGATGCTTGATCTTATGGCATTAAAGCACCCGCCGAAGCCTCCGAAACAGCAATTTCCAAAACGTCCTAAGCCTCCTCTGCCTGCTCTGCCATTGGAACTGCATCCGATAATGGAGCGTGTTGAGAAATACGTTTTGAATGAACTAAATGTACATTCCGATTCAACAATTTTACTTGGGGTAAGCGGCGGTGTAGATTCAATGGCTATGCTTGATATTATGGCGTATATCTCGTTGAAACATAATTTCTTACTACATGTGGCACATTGCAATCATCATTTACGTGGCAATGAATCTATGGAAGATGAGAAACTAGTTCGCAAGGCTGCCACTAATTATGGTTTCCATTTTCATCATACCTCATTAAAGGTGGAGGAATTTGCAACACGTCATAAATTAAGTATCGAGCAAGCTGCCAGAACTCTCCGTTATCAGTTCTTTGAACGTATGGCTAAGACTACACAAGCCGAACTTGTTGCAACAGCTCACACAGCTGATGATTCAGCAGAAACATTTTTGCTAAACCTTTTACGGGGAAGCGGGCTAACGGGTCTTGCAGGAATACCGCCACGCCGTGAACTCACAAAAAAGATTCATATTATCCGTCCTCTTCTCCCTCTTCAAAAAAGCGAACTCTATAATTATGCTAAAGTTCGTGATTTGCATTGGCGCGAAGATGCAAGTAATACTTCCCTGCTTTATACCCGGAATAAAGTACGCTTGCAGCTCTTGCCTTCGCTCAAGGAGCAATTCTCCCCTGCTATAGTTGAGATTCTTAACCGTACCGCACGACTTTTACATGGTGCTGACGAGCTGATAACAGAACAGGCTGACGAGATAATGCCTAAGATGCTCAGGACCATCGACAAGACTACTCACGCACTTTCGATCTCGTTTTTCAACTCTGTAAATGATTTCCTAAAAGGAGAAATTCTCCAGAAAATCCTGGTTGAAAAATTCCAGTCGCAACCGGTCTCGATGCAAACAATCGACAGAATTATTGCCCTTGAACATAGTCCTGTAAACTCAATCTGCGAGGTTACTCCTGCGATTACCGCTTTCCGTGATAGAACAGAGATTATTTTCCAAAGGAATGAAGCAGAAGAAGAAATCAATCATCAAATAGGAAAAATTTCTGAACTTAAAACGGATTCGTTTCAATTGATTCTGAAAGAAATCCCGCGTAAAGAAGTTGTGTTTTCAGAAAATCCAAATATTGAATTTTTTGATGCAGACTTGCTCCCATTGTGGTTAACGTTCAGGAATTGGCAAAACGGCGATAGAATCCAACCTCTTGGCATGTCGGGCACAATGACGGTCGGCGATTTTTTAACCAATGAAAAGGTGTCGTTGATTGACAGGAAAAAGAATTTGGTACTTTGCACAGGAAGCGAGATTGTTTGGGTGTGTTCACGGCGTGCTAGTGATAAATTCAAAGTTACTGCAACTACAAAGCGGGTTATCCGTTTGGAGTATATCCCTAAATCTCCTAACCATCATAAATAGAGACATGCAGATTCATGACCATGTTTTTGAGAAATTTATCTCTTCCGATGAGATTGCAGTTGTTGTAAATCGTTTGGCAGGAGAAATCAATAATGATTATTTAGGTAAGGAGCTTGTAGTAATTGTTATTTTGAAGGGGGCGTTTATATTTGCGGCAGATATAATCCGCAGGATTCAATTACCATGCAGAGTAGAACTTCTTGCTGCTGCCAGCTATGGTCCATTAATGATATCATCGGGAACTGTTGAATTTATCTTACCTGATTACCAAATCAAAAATAAGCATGTATTGATTATTGAAGATATAATCGACACAGGGCTTACTCTTTCGTCCGTAACTGATGCCCTCCAAAAGTTCGCTCCTGAGTCACTCGAAATCATAACCCTCATTTCCAAACCGGCAATGCGTAAAATTGATATTCCTGTGAAATATATAGGGATTGAAATCCCTCCTGTTTTCATTGTGGGGTATGGAATGGATTATGATGAGGCTGGGAGGGGGCTGCCGGATATTTACTCTAAGGTTCCATCGGAATGATTGGATTTCCTTCGTATTTCGAACATGTTTGTTGTTCATGAGGTTATTCGTTGAAATCACTGAAACAAAACATTTATTTAAATTGTACGCACAACAATTTATTTTACTTCTATTTTTAATTACAATACCCACTTAAAACTTCACCATTTTTCGATTTTCAATTCTAGTTTCTGTTTGTCGGTACCAAAACATTCTATTCCAAGTAAGGTTTGCCCCTCTTCAATTGTGAAGTGAATAAAACAGTGCACAAAACCCGAGAATTTCATAATTTTGTGAAAAATTCCGTAATTTAAAAAGTAAAGTTTTGCTAAGAAAAAAGAATTGAGTAAAATCGTAGTTGTGAATAACAAAGAACCAAAAAAATTATACTACTCGATAAGCGAACTTAGTCAGATAATTGACGAGGAACAGTATGTTCTGCGCTATTGGGAACGCGAATTCGACGAGATAAAACCTCGTAAAAATCGTGCAGGGAATCGTGCTTATACGGCGTCGGATATTGCTTTAATTCAACTGATTAAAAAGCTCTTACGCGAAGAACGGCTCACAATTCAGAAAACAAAAGATAAGCTCAAAACCCTGGATTTGAGTTCTATTGAAGGGTATCAACCCGAAACGTCAGTTCAAGAGTCAACAGCAATCAAACCTGCTCAGAATGTTTCAAGCGAGCCAAGGAATCCTGAGAAACGGGTAAAAGCTATTGATACGATGGACGGTTTAATGCAATCTGTTGAGTCGTCGATTGCAAAACCCGTTAACAAAAAATCAGGAATGGTTTCACTCAGAAGGCAGGATGTGTTGGAACTTTGCAAATTGCTTAAGGACATGGCAACCCTTATTCAATATATGTAAAGTATATTCAGACCTTACGAGTATTTTGTTTATGTTTGTAAACTTTTGACAAAAATTTCAAGATAGTGTTAGTGCATATTATTCAAGTGATTCTATGGTTTAATTCATACTTTTTTATTATATTTTGAGTGGGGTAACTATATATGAAACTACGTCGTTGGCAAAGCATTGTATGTATGTTGGTAATTGCGCAGGCAGCTTCTTTGAGCTTCCTCTCGGCGCAGCAACGTACCTACGAGATGAAAACCGTCGGGAAACATTCCGATGAAGTGTTAGGGGTATTCGTTAACGCAGCGGATACAAAATTTGCTACCTGTAGCTTGGATGAAACGATTAAATTATGGAGTTTACCCGACGGGAAAGAACTCAAAACACTAACCGGACACTTGGGTCAAGTAAACAATGTCTCGTTTTCTACAAACGGAAAGTTACTCGCAAGTGCAAGCAGCGACCGTACTGTACGTATTTGGGATGTTGAATCCGGAAAACAAAAATCAGTTCTCAATGGTCATACAGCAGAAGTTATCGGTGTGTATTTCAGCCCTGATGCCAACAGCGATTTTTTGGCAAGTACAAGTTTCGACCAAACAGTTAAACTTTGGGATACAAAATTACAATCGGAAGTAAAAACCTTGCGCGGTCATACCATGCAAGCTAACAATATAGCATATAGTTACGACGGAAAATACCTTGCGTCATGCAGCGATGATAAGACAATCAAAATCTGGTCAACAGACCTATCATCCAAAGAACCGATTATGACACTTACAGGTCATAATGCTCACGTTCTTACTGCCCTTTTCAGCTTTGATTCAAAATATCTTGCATCAGCCGATCAAGACGGTGTTATCAAAATCTGGAAAATACCTTCAGGCGAACTTGCTCGTACAATAAATGCCCATAGCGACTTGGTTCAGGATGTTTCGTTTGCAGCAGACAACCAAACACTTGTAAGCGCAAGTTTGGACAAAACTGTGAAATTATGGAATGTTCTTACAGGTGAAAACTTGATGACAATGGATGCAGGTGTAGAAGTATGGTCGGTAGATTTAACCAGTAATGCACATGTGATTGTGCTTGGATGCGCCGATGGCACAGTACGATTGTTAACTGAAAATGCAAAACCTAAACTACCGAAAAAAGGAGGCAAATAATTATGAAAACATTTCAACAAACTTTTGTAAAAACTTTCTCTGCTCTTGTTTTAGTGGCTTGTTTGGGATTTATGCCTTCAATGCTTCATGCTCAGATTGGTACTGTAATCACTGTTGCAGGGAGTGTACTTGATGAAGTGACTCGCAACCCGACCACTGTAAATGTAGTTTTCAGCGATGAAGCAGGCAACCGTGTTGTCTCTTCACGCAGCAACTCAAAAGACGGTTCATATTTGGTAACAGGTCTTAAACCGGGTAAAAAGTATAAAGTGAGAATTGAACAACCTGAATTCTTTCAGGCTGAATACGAAATTCAACTTCCTAACACTTCCAAATACACAGAAATCTCACGTGACTTTTTGGTAAAGCCGCTTGTAAAAGGAACCAGAATTCCTGCACGTGTATCTCCGTTTGAAGCAAAGAAATCGAAATTACGTGTTGGTGCTAATGAGATTTTAGATGATTTTAAACGCACACTTATTATCAACCCGAATGTGAACATTGAAATTCAATGCTTCCCTGATAATGATGCAGATAGAGCCGACAATGCAAAACTCACACAGGACAGAGGTAATGCTCTCCGTGAGTATTTTGAAAAAGCCGGTATTTCAAGCAAACGTATCAGTGTAAAAGCAGCAGAAAATGTGGACAGTATCAATCCTCCACCTGTTCGCAAAGCTGCTAAAGGTAAACGTTATGTTGGTTCTACGTATTTTGTAGTTTCAAAATTCTAAGTTACAACGATAATAGTCAATAAAAAAAGGAACGAGAAATCGTTCCTTTTTTTATGAATAAAATACGTTTCGTCCAAAAAAGAAAGCGTATTTTTGTAATAGTTTACTCTGATAACCTTGCTTAAATTTATAGTAATTCAATGTCTCTTTTCCTCGAAATAACTACATTACCTACTGAACAGAATAATCCTGTTTCGGCACTCATCGATACGTTCTCTACGCACGAAATTCTTGAGTGTATCAATAGTGAAGATGGAAAAATTGCACAAGCTGTACGGAATGAGATTCAATATATAACAAAAGCAGTTGATGCAATTGTTGAGCGGTTTCGCAGAGGCGGACGTTTGTTTTATGTTGGAGCCGGGACAAGCGGTCGGCTTGGTATTGTGGATGCATCGGAATGTCCCCCAACGTTTGGCGTACCTCCCGAAATGGTTCAGGGAATTATAGCAGGTGGAACACCTGCAATCTTTGCAGCACAGGAAGGTGCGGAAGATTCTCCGGAAAAAGGTACAGATGAGATTAGAAGCCGTGGAATCACCGATAATGACATTGTATGCGGTATTGCAGCTTCCGGCAGGACTCCGTTTGTTATAGGAGCATTAAGAGAGGCTAAAGCCAGGGGTTGTTATACAATTTTTGTATCTACAAATTCCCGTGAAAATATTATCAAGATGGGAGTAGAAGCCGATACTTTGATATGCCCCAATGTTGGACCTGAGGTTATATCCGGTTCAACAAGAATGAAATCGGGGACTGCACAGAAATTAGTTCTTAATATGCTTACCACCGCCTCGATGATACGGATGGGTAAAACTTTTGGAAATGTAATGGTTGATTTACAGCTTACCAATGCCAAGCTAAAGGAACGTGCTAAAGCAATTTTGATAAATCTGACAGGTATCGATTATCAAACAGCAGAAACAATGCTTGAGTTATCCGGTGGAAATGTTAAAACTGCCTTGGTAATGGTTCTGGCAGATGTAGATGCACCAACTGCCCAAATGCGCTTAAAAGAAAACGACGGTTTTATCAGAAAAGCGATTGTTGATTGTTAAAGAATGTTAGCGGCAAAATATTTAGAAAAATGGAAAGTCTCATTTGAAAAATCTGCATCAAAACCACTATACTAAGTCAAGTCAGTTGTTACAACTGACTTTCCGTATAAACGTTTAGAAGGAAAACTGAAAATAAAATGAAGTATCAAAACATAAGAGAAGAAGAACTTAAAAACAAAGTAGCGCAAGATTACTTTTGGAGATACGACTGCACTAAAATAATTGGCAACGTTGACTTTTGTGTGTGTATGTTCCAATCCCAAAATCCGCTTTTTGAACAAGAATCGCTATTGTGGGCTGAAGCAAAACAAGGTTCGTCAGATATTTACAACTCCTTAGTTCAGCTTATATTGACAATAGGCAAAGCAAGAACATTCGACAAGTTTTTACCCCCGGCGATGCTTGGTGCACTTGACGGTGAAAAAATTGCATTTGTACCATATCAAGACATCCACGAAGTATTTTACCTCAATGACTTCAATTGGAATGTAACGCCTTCAAATCATGACTCAAAAGAATTCAAACTAATTCATAAAAGGGTAAAAACAACAATCGAGACCAATGCTCTCCTTTTTGATTACCTTAAGGACGACAAAGAGTTAGAGAAGTTTATCAAACAGAACTTCATTGTTGGTAAATTTGGTATGACCAAAACCAAAATTGACAAAAACAATTTTATGGTCATTTATAACAAATGGTTGCAAGCAGTAAAGCCGACAATTGCTGTGCATTGGGACATTGCAAAACAAACCGGTATAATCGACGGTGACTTTTATCTAGCTGACCTACTTTCAGAAGAAAACAATACACTAAAGGAGAAATTGTTTGTTTTACTTAAACAAGACCACTACGAACTCGACCGAAAAGTAAGTGAGTCGGGGCTATTTAGTCATAGCGCTACAACTTTTACCGACAAACAAGTAGCTCATACTCAATTTTGGAACCGATATGACCGA
>CALMMI010000129.1 GCA_937868245.1 uncultured Ignavibacteria bacterium
GGTTAGATGTTTTTTTGCTATAGGAACAACACCAACACACAATAGCAATCTTTCACCTACACTCGAAATTACTTTAATACATCATGAAAACCAAGTTTTTTCTTTACAGTAGAATCTGCAAACAAAATTAGCCGCAACAGGATTCTTTGAACCTGCTGCGGCTACAAATTGTTTACTAACTTTTATTGCATTTTTTTTGTAAAATTCGGTATTTCGATGTTGGTTCTATACCGCATTTATCCTGAAGCGTTAGTTGTTTGAAATTAAATATCGATTGCCTTGGTCAAAATCATCTAACACCCTTGGAAACAGAATGTTGTTTTCCAAATGGATATGGTGGAACATATCTTCCTGAAAAGCTCTTAGTTCCTTATAGAGCGAAATGAGCGTAGAAGATGCTCCCTGAACAGGATTATAGTTGTTTGTCCATTTTTGTATAGTTTCGAGTAGATTTACTATAACCTTATGTTCAAAATCTTCTTTAGCAGCATGTACTTCCAAATCTTTTTCCAGGAATTCCTCGCACATGTTAAACTCTCGGGTTAGAACTATCACTTTAATAAGCGGAAATATGGTTGCTTCTTCCTCTAATAAATGATGCAAGAGGATTGCACTCAATTCTCCAAAATAATCCTGAATTTCACTTATCGCAGAAGATTTTTCGGTTTGTGCATTCACTACTTTCTGTAACTGACCTTGAATTAAAGGAATTTTTGTCCGTACATACGAATGGTGCTGCTGTACGATATATTCTGCCAGAAACTCAATACTCCAATCCTTAAAACGATTGCTGTGATTTGTCTCGACTGAAATTAAATCCAATTCATTTACAACATGGGTAACAGGTATTTCCATTTCCAGACATGCTTGAATAAGTTGACGTTTCCCTTTGCAATAATAATCCAATCCGTATTTCTCAAAAACTTGTGTTGCTCTAAAATCTTCGGTAACTATTCGAGCCAGGGTTTGCTCTCAGTAGGTTGGGTAAGTGCCATAACTCTCCTTCTTTATACTTGTATAATAATCTACTACAAATTTATGGCGATATCGAAGGCGAAACTATGACATTTGTCATATAGTTAAGAATTGTCTGTCTGATGCTGAAAATATGGTATTTGGTAATTCTGCCGGGAAACGAGGGAGGGATTTTAGATGCAGTACATAACATCTTTAGTAGAACATGAATACAGTAATTGACCTAATTAATGCATAATTAATGAAAAAAAGGATTGTAGGGGCGTATTGAATACGCCCGTAACTTGTCGTCTCTTTTAAGGTATGTAGTTATTAGGCGTATTCGATACGCCCCTACATAAATCCGATTCTACAAATGTCACTACTTTGTTTTGCAGTCGGTTCTACGGCAGTTATGAACTCAGTATAACAAACAAGTTACGCCATACTTTGCCTGTCGTTCTCTGACACTTGCCAGATTAAGTATATTCTAATTTCTATTTATTCTGCCCTCCTACGTGTCTCCCACCAACAAAATTTCCTTACTTATCAGAAATACGTTGAGAACCCGCATTGAATGTTTCCTGTATGGGAAGGTGGATTCCCGAGTAAATCTGTCTGCTGTTCGTATCGATAATTGAGCCGTACAACAGTTGTACCTACCGGACGGAATGCAATGCTTCCAACCATTGCCCATATATCATCGGAGATATTACTACCTGTTTCAATAAACTTCCCTTGATTATAATCGGCATATTCCAAACGAAGACCAAGATTGATCTTTGCGTTTTCCCACCCAAATATCGGCTTTTGGAGAATAGTACCTATAATATCAATAAACCCTCCGAATTGTTCACTGCCAAACGACTGACTATAGGTGTCGGGAACATCCACAAAAACTTTTGCAACCTCGGCAGTTATACTCAAACGGTTATTAAAAAGGGCTGTACTTACATCAATTGCGAGAGCACTTGCGATTCGTTTTTGGTCTAAGATTATACCGTCGGCTTTCCATTTGTTATATACTCCTGTCATATAGGAAATGCCCATCTCTCCGAGTTCACGGTTTCGAATTGCAAGTTTTCCGGTAAACATTGGCAAACCGCTATTACTTTCCTCGAATTTTTCAGGATTGGTTTTTCCTCTCGAAAGAGAGGTGCGATTTTCTTCGTTTATAATAACTTTATCATCAAACCCGTTGGTTAGATACGTTTCATACCCAAGAATCCAGTTTTCAACATAGTACTTCCCGTATATTCCAAACCCTACATTTGATAATGTAGCAGGTAGAATGGTAGTTGATGCAACTGGTCTATCGATAAAATCCCAACGGGGTCCGTCATGATTTTGATTGAACGAGCCGATTGGATTCAATACAATCCCACCCCGTAGGTTAAACAGCGGGTCAAATTCCATATCTACGGCAGCATACTCCAAATTAATTTCTTTTGTTCCCTCTTCAAATTCA
>CALMMI010000130.1 GCA_937868245.1 uncultured Ignavibacteria bacterium
AGGAAAGGTATGTGAATCAAGATATACGATTAATAATATAATCTAACTTAAATAATCATGAATCCTGAAGAAAAATCAAGTGAAACGAAAATCAAAATTGTTCAAAGCTACTTTAAAATGCTTGTTATAGCTGTGTTTGTAGCAATATTTGCTTACAAGTTATGTACAGCTACTTGGGAGGTTGATATGAGCAAATTTGATTTTAACACTCTTCTCTCACTTATTCTAGCAATTTTTTCAATTGTGTTATCTGTTATGTTTTATTTCAAGGCTACAGATACTTCAAACACCTTCTATGATAATACATATAAATTTACAAGAGATATTTCTGAAATTTTAGGTAGAATTGAAGCTGGTTTCGGGGAACGGCTTAAACATTTAGATGAAGGTTATTCAGGACTTTGGGATAAGTTTACAATCCATTCTCCTTCGGAGGATGGATTAAAAATTCAAAACACGACTAAAGAAATTGAATTAGAAAAAGCGAAGCTTGAGCAACAAATGTCGGAAAAAGAGCAAATACTTGATAACTTATTGTCTCTTGCAAAAATTGATAGTGAAGAAAAAGCATCTATACTTGAAAAATTAGGTGCAAAAGAAGAAATTATAAGCAATCTTAAAAGTGAATTGAATTTACTTAAGAAAAGACTTGAAAAGGAAGAAAGTAATAGTGAGTGGGATGCGAGCAATTATCAAAACATACTGACAATGATTAGTGACATTATAATTGATAGGCTTGGAGTAAATTCAGTAATTGAAGAATCAGATGTAGCGATTTCCAGTCGATTTAGATCAAAGGTTTTGCCAATATTATCAGAGAGAGCAGTAAATGATTTGAAAAAATATTCGATTATTAACGAAAATAATAAATTGAGTGAATTTGGAGTTGAAGTATTTAGAAGTATAGCAAAAAAAATGTCTTAACTTGTATTTCTTCCTAGATTTCTATTGGTATGAAGACAGTTTACCTTCATCAGGGTGTTCAACTTCATTCAAAACCCAACAACCGCACTAACATGCAAATTCCTCCCTACCGAAGGCAGATTTTTCACACTCGAAAAATCCCAATAGTACTTATCAAATATATTATCAACTCCGCCGATTAGTACAATTCCAGAACCTACAGAAACACCCCATCGAAAATCAAAAATAGCAAAGCCTGGTGTTTCATCTTCTGCCGAAATTGTATGGGAAATATTGGTTTGCCGTGCTGCCATACGGCTACCAAGCTCTGCCCAATACCCATTGTTCTCCCAGTGGACTCTTGTGGAAACTTCCATCGGAGGCATCCACGGGAGGGATTCATTACGCTCAATAGAACGTCCCGATTGCCAGCGGTAGGTTGCCCGTACTTTCCAGTTCTCGGATACTGAATAAGAGCAGTCGGCTTCCACACCAAAGATTGAAGCTCCTCCGATGCTTTCATACCGCTTAAAAGCTTGGGGAAATTGCTTGTTGTTGGTATCTGGATTAGCTGTGATAATCCCTGCAATGTAATTTTGAATGTAATTGGTATATGCACTTGCTTTTAATTGAACTTCATCTGTGTGATGCTGAATCCCGATCTCACCTTGCCAACCCCGCTCCGGTTCAAGATTTGGATTACCCATATAGATGGCATTATCGAGAGGATTGTAGAGATAGAACCCGTAGTTCTCGATATGGGTGGGGAGGCGTGAAGCCCTTGCACCCGTTAACCTCATTATCGTATGCGGATCAAGAGAATATTCAATAGCAGCATTAATACTTGCGGCTGTTACATTGCGATTGGTAGAGGTGACACCTGTGAATGCTGCGAACTCATCCATGCCTTCAGTATCAGTTAATGAACGATGGGAGTAGTCAACTCTACCTGCAATTCGATAGCGGAAATCAGAGGCAGTCGGTTCGTAATTCCAATCGGCTGCGAGTGCAGTATTAAGATTTCGCACCCCTGCAATATTAACCAAGTACATTTGCGCAATACTCGAATCTAATGGAATCATTTTCATATCGGCAAAAGCAGATAAATGGAAAATATCCAGAGTTAACTTCAGCGTTTGATTGTTGGTTGCCAGTAATGCATCGGTAATTAACCCAGCAGTTTGAGTATTACCATCCATCGGCATATACATTCCTGCCATTATTTCCCGCTGCTCAATTTCCGGGGTACTTCTCGAAAAGTCATCCATTGTATGGCGCACATTATTCCAATAGAGTTTTACGGAAGCAACCGGAATGATTTTTGAAATTTCACGGAGCTTGTAATCAATACTCAGAATGTTCGATTCTGTTTTGGTAGCATCCATAATTAATGCAGGATAGCCAATTTCCCGTGCATCGTCACGAATGTACGAAAATGAAATGTCCTGCTGCTGCGTTAACTTATGGAGAATATCAAACTTGTAATC
>CALMMI010000131.1 GCA_937868245.1 uncultured Ignavibacteria bacterium
TTTGAAACTGAGTTTTAAGTTAATTCTGTCCAAGTACATTATATATTTATTTTTAAAAAAATTTAAACTCATATCTACAGCAAAGCTTTCAAACATCCATTTGATACTCCATTATCTGCATAGAAGCCGATTAGCTACTATTCAACTATGGTTACCAATGCATTAGCTCTATTGTTCGCTTGTATTGCAGTTATAAAATAAACTCCAGCAGCAAGACCTTTTAGGGGTATGGTGAATTTTCTATCTCGTTGTTCAAACTCCATACGGTTAACTCCTTCAAGAGTTGAAATGGAATACGAAACAGGAGTTAGATCGTTGAACGGTAACAGTGTTCTATCAATTGAAAGTGTGTTTGAAGCCGGATTTGGAAAACAACCTAAGCTACCTGAATTTGAAAATACGAGTTTGGGTTCTTCTGGAGCACCTAACACAGTTACATCAAGTTTCCATAATCCCGAGCCTTTTGTTCCTGCATACAGAAAATCTCCGTTCGACTCTAAAGATAGTATTGCACTTTTTGGCAATCCATTGTTCAGTAATGTCCAGTTCAATGCAAGGTTGGTTGAGTAATAGACACCATTATCATTCCCGGTAAACAGTTTCGTCCCAACTGATTTCATCGAGTGTATCTGAACAGTATCGACCACATTAGAATTTGCGGCTTCCCAGTTAATACCGTTATTGGTAGAACGGAACACACCAATAGCAGTTCCGGCAAATAGATTTGTACCAATTACTGCAAAAGAATAAATATTCCGGTTTGTTAAGCCTGTGTTTATTGAGTCCCAACTTCTACCATAATCATTTGAAATGAATACCCCTTCGCCCTGAGTTGCTGCATAGAGATTCTTTCCGCTATGAGTAATGGAATTTACGTACGCACTGTTTTTCAATCCCTTATCGGATTTAATCCAGAATCCGCCGTCGTTCGGTGAACGGTACAAACCTTTTCCATTAACAACTGCAAAAACAGTATCATTATAGACAGTAAGGTACGGTATATATCCTCGTATAGATGTATCGCTTACAGAATTCCATTTTTCCCCAAAATTTGTTGAATAGAAAGACCCTCCGATTGTACCTGCAAAAACAAACGATTTTTCAGTTGCCAAAGAATACACATAATAATTTTTCAAACCGGAATTACAGGTTTTCCAACTTTTGCCGTTATCTGTTGATTTATAAACTCCCGGAGTGCCCGCAGCTGCAAAATGATTAGACCCGTTCACAACTGTTGACCATATATACGTATTTGCCAACCCGACATTAGAAACACTCCAACTGATGCCATAATTTGTAGATACAAAAACTCCGCCAAGTGTAGCTGCGTAAAGATTCGAATCCAGTAAAATCGCGCTATTTACGAAAAGATTTGTAAGTCCTGTATTATAAGGAGTCCAATCGAATCCATAATTTATAGATTCGTACACCCCGTTATCAGTTGCAGCAATTACAAATGAATCTTTTGAAGTAATACTGAAAACATTTCTGTTAAATAAGCCGGTTGTACATGGTTTCCAATCTTCTCCATTATTTGTAGAAATAAAACCTCCGTTATCAGTCCCTGCAATCAGATTCAATCCGCTATAAACAAGAGATCGAATAGGACTGCTTGGTAAACCGGTACTCGCTTTTAGCCAACTACTTCCCAAGTTTTGAGTAATAAACACATACTTATTTGTTCCAGCATAAATTGACCCGTTATCAACCATTAAGCAATATACAGGGTATTTTTCCATCTCGGTATCATTGATTGGCAGCCACACTGCTCCATTATCCGAAGAACTATAAACTCCACGAGTAGTTCCTGCAAGGAGTCTCTCATCAAACACTGCCAAGCAATAAACCCCAACACTCTTTAACACAGAATTAGCATCATGTTTCCATGTGTTTCCGTTATCTGATGAAATGAAGACACCTTCTAATGTTCCTGCATAGATATAAGAACCTTTTGTAATAAGTGCCGTAATATTATTGTTCGCCAAACGTGAACCACATATTTTCCATTCACTTCCGTGATTTGTAGAAACGTACACATCACCGGGAGAAGTCCCTGCAAAAATCATAGAATCCTTTACGGCTAAACAACTTACATTTCCACCATAAGGTCCGTTGCAGAGAGTCCAATCGGTTGCAGCAGCTGAGGAGACTAATGCAATTGAAATTAATAGAGTTACAAACAGGTATTTTAATAGTATCATAAGAATAATCCGGTTTTTGATGAAACAACGGTGCTTGTGTTGAGTAATTTGAGAATTAAAAATAGCATCACAACAATAGTAACAACACATTTTTTGAGAAAGTATCACAAGAAATAATGAATCACTGAATACATTGCGTAAATGAATACTTGATTTTCACTATCATTTATAAAACGACTTAATTAAATATCTGCCGCATCGAAAATGCCCATACTAGATGTACCCCTACATTGATTCCGCCTACTGAATAACCAATTTCGTCCATCTTTTGCCATGAGTTATCAGAAGCCAGTGTAGATTTTACTTCCTGTAAAGGAG
>CALMMI010000132.1 GCA_937868245.1 uncultured Ignavibacteria bacterium
AAAGCGCAGGCACAAGCATTTATTGACACATGGACGTGGGATACAACCGCAGAACTCGGTTACGCTGAAATAACAAGTAATTACAACGGTGTCTTTACAGTACAAAGCGTGGAACTTATCATGGGACTCTCGAAGGTGTTAGGCAAAGGAAGTTTGCTCGCCTACCTTGTGAGTATGACGCTTCGTATTGCCGAAATATATAGGGTGCTAAAGCCAACAGGGAGTTTCTATTTTCATTGTGATCCCACTGCTTCGCATTATTTGAAGATTATTATTGATGCTATATTTTGTTCGAGAAAAGGCGAGATGCAGAATGAAATTATCTGGAAAAGAACTTTTTCACACGGAGGGTCAAAACGGTATGGTCCAATACATGATGTAATTTTATATTATACAAAATCTGACACTTATACTTGGAAAACGCAATATAGTGATTACGACCAATCATATCTTGACAAATTCTTTATTCATGAAGATGGCTATGGAAGAAAATACAGATTAACAACATTGACTGGTAGTGGCTTAAGGAATGGAGCATCTGGACAACCTTGGAGAGGAATAAATCCTACGGATGTAGGTCGTCATTGGGCAGTTCCGGGGTATGTAAAAAAATTGCTCCCTGACCCAAACGTTAAAAATGTCCAAGACGCACTTGAGGCATTAAATCAGATAGGACGGATTGCTTGGGCATCAGGTGGTAAGGGTAAGCCAAGTTTCAAACAGTATATGGACGATTTGGAAGGGACACCAGTCCCAGATGTATGGACAAATATCAATCCACTTTCAGCACAATCTGCTGAACGTCTCGGCTATCCCACCCAAAAACCAGAAGCACTATTAGAGCGAATAATACAAGCAAGTTCTAATGAAGGTGATACCATTCTTGATGCCTATTGCGGTTGTGGTACAACCATTGCCGTTGCGCAAAAGCTGAACAGAAATTGGATAGGAATAGATATTACCTATCAAAGTATTGCGCTCATGCTCAAACGGTTAGAGGATAGTTTTGGTAAAAATATTTTAGAGAATATAACTCTGAACGGTGTTCCGCAAGACATGGAAAGTGCTGTAAAACTTGCAAACAAACAAGATGACCGTACACGGAAGGAATTTGAGAAATGGGCAGTACTCACCTACTCTAACAATCGTGCAATCATCAACGAAAACAAAGGCGGAGACGGCGGTATAGACGGCATTGCCTACATGGTGGACAGAAACGATAAGCACGAGAATGAAAACAAGCAAGTACTGTTTAGCGTTAAATCCAACCAAAAGCTATCACCGACCGTTATCCGTGATTTAAATGGAACAGTCGAGCGAGAAGGTGCAGCAATGGGTATCTTCATTACACTCTACCCTATGGAAAATCTTGTAAAAGAAAGCAAACAATACGGGATGTACACTAGTAAATTCAACGGGCAAATATACCCACGAATAACAGTTGTAAGTGTTGAGGAGATATTGAAAGGTCAACGCCTTAATATCCCCACAGCATTAGAAGTATTGAAGAAAGCCGAACGGAAGCAGGAGGGACAGGAAGGTTTGGGGTTTTGAGCGCGATTTTTAATTTAGTAGTATTTAATACCAATATATCCTAAACGCAAAGAGGCGATGGAATAAAAATTCCATCGCCTCTTTGTTTATCCTTCGGATTCTAATCTGTGCCGCCTGCATACCCTTGATTACCAAGAGCGTAGCGAACAACATCTGTATGTTGTAATCTTTTAACACCGATTAAACGTTTGCTGTAATATTCGCTCTCAAGCGAAGACACAGTTACACCGTAGCGTGAACTTGCATGAGCGAACAAATTATCACCCAAGTAAATCCCTACGTGAGATACATACACTTTGCGACGTGTGTGGAAAAACACGATGTCGCCAAATTGCATTTTCTCACGGCTGCGAACCTTAGCACCTACTTCGATTTGTTCGGCAGCTGTACGTGGGAGCATAAAGTCTCCGGCAGTAGCAAATATCGTACGTGTAAAACTTGAGCAGTCAATTCCGCTTCGGCTTGAACCGCCGAACACGTATGTTGTACCAACCCAGTCCATAATAGCAGCCATTATCTTCTTTTTGTCGATTCCGCAAGCAAGCATTTCTTCTTTGTCACCGGGTTCAGCGTCGCCGATGTACGCCAGCCAAAGAGATTTGAATGCATCCATGTCCACAGAAACGTTATCTTCTTTTTCCAATTCAGCGAGGTCTTCACCTTCTTCAGGAAGGTTTTCGTCAGCAATATCAGCTGTATGTGCGAATTTAGTTTGAATAGAAGTCTCGGCAACAGAACCAAAGCTGGTTGCTTTTGTCGGGATTTCTTCCGCCGTTGTGGTGTATCCGGCTAATCGGCATAATTGCCCGTTGTTGTTAATTAACGAAAGGGCTTGCTGTTTCCCCAAAACACGATTGCAAGAAGCGTGTCTTTTGCTTTTCTTTGAAAAACGTTTGCCACCTTTTTTAAAGGAGACATGTTTGGATAATTTTGAAGAACGAACTGCAGTTTTGTTTGCATGTTTTTTCGAGGCAGCTTGAAGGCTGCTTGTTGGCAAAGCTATAGCAATCACAATGAGAACCAAGCTAAGCCAGAAAGGTAGGAGGGGTATGTTTTTTTGCATAATTTCCTCGATAGTTTATAAAATACCTTCTGGACATTTATTTTTAGCAGAATTTCGCTTGAAAAATCTGCCATTTGCTTTCGGGCGGCGCAATAAAGCCGATAACGAAAGACA
>CALMMI010000133.1 GCA_937868245.1 uncultured Ignavibacteria bacterium
AAAGGGCTTTTTGTTGTAAGTCGGGGTGGAGAGATTCGAACTCCCGACATCCTGCTCCCAAAGCAGGCGCGATAACCGGGCTACGCTACACCCCGTCTCTTTTGGGAACACAAAATTGCAACTTTTCTTTCAAATGAGCAAACTTTTTTACAAAAAATGTAATTTTTATCTGATAATCATCTATTCATTTTGAACGCACATCTACCCCCTTTTTTAATTATTTGAAAAAAATTTTCAGAAAATAAAAAAAAAAGTTGCGTGGAATGTTCCGAAACCCTATTTTTGCTCTCGACCTCCTAATGGACTCCTTTCGTTGTGGTGGTGAAAAGGTGAGAAGGGGAGTGCCCCTTGACGAGTGGTGACGTCAAGGGGCATCTCACTATCTGGGGGTAACCGACGCTTTTTCCAACCATTATCCGCATAGTATCTCCCTAAAAATTAAAACTAACTCTAAGTGTATTGCTATGAATAGAATTACAAACTATTTTTATCTTCTCGTTACCCTCTTTTTCCTTGCCTCCTCTCCGGTAAGTTTTGCTAATGATGAAACTCCCGGTGCACCTCAGCAAAAGCCAATTGCACTCACAAATGCCCGTATTTATACTATATCTCAGGGTATAATTCCTAGTGGAACAGTAGTATTCGATAAGGGAAAAATTACGGCAGTAGGGCAAAACGTACAAATTCCGGCTAATGCGGAAGTGATAAATTGTATGGGTAAATTAATTTACCCGGGATTTATCGCTCCAACTTCTACTATCGGTCTTGTAGAGATAGAAGCGGTTCGCGCAACACGTGATGTTAGTGAAGTGGGGCAGTATAATCCAAACGCAAAAGCAGAAGTTGCCTACAATCCCGAGAGTGAACTTATCCCTACTATCCGTTCAAACGGTGTTTTACTTGCAAACGTAGTTCCTGATGGCGGAATTGTAGCCGGTCGTTCTTCACTTATGCAACTCGACGGTTGGACTCGAGAAGATATAGCTTTAAAACGTGTAAGCGGATTATATGTACATTTCCCACAAATTGCAGTTTTTTCTGCGCCGTGGATGCGTAAGTCTGCTGATGAACAAAGACGCGAGAATGAAAAAAGCCTTCAAGAGTTCTATGAATATTTTCAATCCGCTAAAATGTACTCCGATGCATCTAAAAACGGAATAACAGAAAATGCTAAAGATATTCGGTTGGAAGCAATGAGAGCAGTATTCGAGGAAAATCTTCCTGTTTTAATTGAAGCCGGTGAGGAAAAACAAATTCGTGCAGCAATTACATTTCTCCAAAAAATGAATCTTAAGGGAGTAATAGTCGGTGGAAACGATGCATGGAAATGCACCGATGAATTACGCGAAGCAAATATTCCTGTCATTATCCAACGTGTTCACAGTGTTCCTTGGAGAGACGAACAGGCGTATGATGCTTGCTATACCCTTGCAGCCAAACTGGCAGCTGCTAAAATTAAATTTGCTTTTTCAGACGCTGGTTCGTGGCAACAACGTAACTTACCGTTTGAAGCAGGAACAGCAATAGCTTTTGGGTTATCTGAAAATGATGCTCTCCGCGCATTAACCCTTGCTCCTGCTGAAATTTTAGGTGTAGCTGACCGCGTTGGCTCAATCGAAGTTGGTAAAGATGCAACCTTGTTTGTATCAAAAGGGAATGCACTTGACGGGCTAACAAATGCAGTAGAATATGCCTTTATTCAAGGTCGTACAGTGTCGCTTTCGAACAAACAGACAAAACTTGCAAAAAAATATCGCACGAGATACGAACAAAAATAATTACTTTAGTAGTATTCCAAATTTCCTTTGAAAGCTCCGGTTTCAGTAATGAAAACTGAGAGCTTTTTTTTTGCAGACTATTTTGTTATATCTTTGCAACTATATTATTTTACTATTTCACAATCTTAACGGAAGGATTAGTATGAAAACTGTTTTGACATTATTTGCGCTGATGGTAGTGCTGCCTTTTTCTATACATGCTCAAGATGAAGATGTTCTGCATCCTCATGGCGGTGGTAAGATGGGTAGTGGTTCTTCAAGTAGTTCTTCTACTCCTATTATATTGGGTATTGAAGGTGGAATAAACTATAATATGTTCTCGCAAACGATAACCGGACTTTTACCAAACTCAAGGAATGAAGTATTTAAATCAGGAAGCGGTTTTTCTCCTTTTTTTGGGGCATTCATCGATATTGGCTTAAGTCATAATTTTGGAATTCAAGTAAAACTTGCATACGATCAAAAGAAATTCGGTAATACTCAAGATGCTATAATTGATTGCGAGAAACAAGGTGGACTTGTAATTGATGCACCGATTACAGCAGAGTATTCAAATACCGTTTCCTATTTGGATCTTACGCCTCAGTTACGATGGAATATTACATCTGATTTTTTTGCACTTATTGGTCCTACAGCCCATTTTACAATGGGCAAAGGAAGTCAAACGAACACTGAAACAATCAATTCAGATGGAGATTGCTATTTTTACATCAATACACCTCAGCAATCGAAAACTTTTCAATATTCTTCTGACTCAGTCAACGTAACATCTTTCCGTATCGGAGCGCAAATAGATCTTGGTTATAAATTTTTGATAGCACCTTCAATGTTCCTTGTCCCCAAAGTAGGTTTTCAATATATGTTTACAACATTAACGGAAGACAATGCAAGTATAGAAACAAGCAAACCATTATCAGTAGGTTATAGAGATATTACTCTTACTGATAGAATGCTTCACTCTTTGCAATTCTCACTTGGTCTTTGGTTTCAACTATAATATAAATAAGGAAAAATCAATATGAAAAAATTTATTATTACATCTCTTGGTATTGTTCTTGTTTGCCTTGCTGTTCTTGGAACTGCAAATGCACAAAAAGTTGAAATTTCTACTGTTGACTTTAACTCATCAGCCGACGATTTCGGTTCGGCTATGAGCCAAAATGGACGGTTGATGTACATTACATCTGCTCGAAATGATGAAAAACAGAAAGTATATGTAGTAGAACGAAGCTCATCCGGCTGGAAAACTCCAGAAGAACTGAACGGTGATATTAACGACGCCAAACAAACAGGTGCCGTAACTCTTACTCCCGACGGGCAGTATATGATATTCAGCGCATACAAACACTCTGTGGATGGACTTGGCAGGACAGATCTGTACAGTGCACGAAAAGTGGATGGTAAATGGACTGAAGTACAAAATCTGGGTTTACTTAACTCAACAGATTTCGATGCCCAACCTACTCTCTCGAGCGACGGGCAAATGCTCTGTTTTGTGAGTGACCGTCCCGGAGGAAAAGGTGGAACAGATATTTATTATTCAAAGAAATCAGTAAACGGTTGGTCAAAACCCGAGAATGCAACACAACTCAACAGTGACGCTGATGAAATGTCACCCGTATTTACCGCTGATAATAAAACGCTTACGTTTGCAAGTAATCGAACCGGAGGAGCAGGCGGATTTGATCTTTATATCGCGAGCAGAAACGGTGAGAATTTCTCTCAAATATCGAATATGCGTGCGCCGATAAATACTTCGGCTGACGAGTATTTCTATAATTCCCTTGTAAACTCTACAACTGCCTTTTTCAGCCGCTCTAATTCGAACGGTGATTTAGATATTATGATGGCTGTCCCCAATCCATTCCCTTCAGAGCCTGTTTTATTAGTTCAGGGTGTGGTAACGGACGGAGAAAATAAAAATCCGATTGGCACTACAATTACTATTACAGATTTAAAAACAGGTAAGAAGGTAGCGGATCTCCGTTCGGACGACGTAACGGGAGAGTATTTTGCAACTCTTACTGCCGGTAGAATTTATTCAATCACCGCATCAAAACCGGGGTATGTGTTTTATAGTGAACGATTTGAAGTGCCTCCGGCTTATCAAGGTAATACAATTGCAAAAGATATTTCCCTTTTACCTTTTTCCAAAGGCAGCACACGTCTTCTTGTGTTTTTCGATTACGACAAATCGGATTTACAAGATGAATCCATACCAGAACTTGAAAGGGTGTTGGAATTCATGAAAGATAATCCAAATATCAAGGTCAGTTTCGAAGGGCATACGGACGATGTGGGTTCGGACGATTATAATGATAAACTATCGGAGCGCAGAGCAGCATCCGTTAAGCAATACCTAACACAAGCAGGAATTGATGCCGCAAGAATAAAGATAAAAGGATTCGGGAAACGCAAGCCGCTTGTAAACGCTACTACTGATGATGCAAGAGCACAGAATCGCAGAGTTGAGATGAAGATTGAAGCGTAAGAAGGTTTTTTGGTGGAGGAATTTTTTTAGAGCGTAGTTCTTTTTGCTTAGGTGAAGTAAAAAAGGGCTACGCTTTTTTAATTGTTACTTCGTAGTCTCTTCTTCACATACTCGGAAAACAAAATCCGCTCTCCGTCATCGTCCTTCTTAGCTTCATCATAAAGCCGTACATCTTCCAAATCTTCCAATTCTTCAATAATTGTTTCAAATTCATCTGCCGGAAGAATAACGAAAGTGTTCGTTCCTGTTGTATCTTTAATGTATTGTGGATGGAGGGTAATCATATTTTCTATTTGAGAAGTAAAGCGAATACACGTACTTAAAATTAACAGTCAAATTTTACTCAAATATAAGCAAGAATTCTTTACGATGTACCCCACAAAATTCCGCCTATGTTTGCCAATGTTAAGGTAATTTGCTAAGTTGCAGATATAGAATAGTCAATCTCCCACCCACAAACGCAAGAGACGGCATTTTTTCTCTTCATCGTATATATTCAAGTATAAAAAGGATAGGCTCTTATGGTTTCTCTTCTCCTCAGACGCAGCGCATTGTTACTTTTAGTGTTTTGTTCGTCATTTGCAGTGGGTTTTTCCGGTGAAGGTGACTCTGAACTCGCCGCCAAACTTCAAACACACGTAAAATACCTTGCTTCGGACGAACTTGAAGGGCGTGGATCCGGCAGTGCCGGCAACCGTAAAGCAGCAGAATATATCGCAGGTTTCTTTAAGCAGAATAATATTCCTCCCCTTGGCAGTTCTTATTTTCAGGAATTCAACGTTCCCACCTCCATAGCACTTGGCGATGGTAATAAATTTGGAATTGAAATTACCGTTCAACAAGTAGGTGTTCCGATTGACCAAGCAAAACCTGTAAAAGTGAATTGGAAAGTAGGAAGTGAATACACTCCCCTCTCTTTTAGCGAAAATGGGACTGCAAACGGCAAACTTATTTTTGCAGGATACGGTATTTCCGCACCCGATTTGAAGTATGATGATTTTGATGGAATTGATGTAAAAGGGAATTTTATAATAGTTATCCGCGGTACACCGGAGGGAGACGACAACCACGGGAAATTCAGCAGTTATGCTTCGCTTCGTTCCAAAATGCTGAATGCACGCGAAAAAGGAGCTGCAGGAATTATCTTCATAAGCGGTGCCGGAGACGGAGCTGATTCGCTAATGGAACTTACAATGGGTACTGCTGATAAGAACTCCGGCTTGATTGCACTCCACGCAAAAAGAATGGCTGCCTCTAAATTATTTCCTCGCGACCGTCCGCTTGTATCTGCCGATGCTCAAATTATCAAAACGAAGAAACCAAACAGCTTTGAAATCCAAAATATAAAAATTACTGTCAATGTTCAGTTAACGAGAGTAGAAAGTCCAACCTCGAATGTAATTGCTGTTGTACGTGGTACGAACCCTGCCCTTGCAAATGAATATATTGTTGCCGGAGCGCATTACGACCATCTCGGATGGGGTGAGGAAGGAACATTATATTCAGGCAAAGAAAAGAAGATTCATTACGGTGCTGATGATAACGCCTCGGGTACTGCCGGAATTATGGAACTTGCTTCCATTGTTTCACGTAACCCAATGGAACGTCCTGTAGTATTTATGTTGTTCAGCGGCGAAGAGCATGGTCTTCTCGGTTCGGCATTCTACGTAAAGAACCCAATTATACCACTTGAAAATACGGTCTGTATGCTGAATTTGGATATGATTGGCAGATTGAAAGACAACAAAATCAACGTTCAAGGTGTTGGCACATCATCAAGATGGCAGAGCCTGGTTGATTCCCTCGGCAAAGTATATTCATTTACAATTTCAACAACTGCGGATGGTTTCGGTCCAAGCGACCATTCTTCATTCTTTGGTAAAGATCGTCCGGTATTGTTTGTATTTACAGGTCTGCACACCGACTATCACCGCCCTACGGACACATGGGATAAAATTAATTACGAAGGTCAGGCAACCGTAGTCCGTTTTGCAGAATCAGCCTTGAGATCTGTTTCGCATACCACTGAAAAACCTGATTTTATAAAAGTAAAATCTACAACCCAAACTACAGGCGGCTTCAAAGTTTCAATCGGCATTATCCCCGATTATTCCGACAATCCGAAAGGACTGAAAATTACCGGAGTTCGCGAGGGCAGCCCAGCTGAAAAAGCGGGGATGCAAGCCGATGATATTATTACAAAATTCGGTGCAACAACTATCAAGAACATCTACGATTATACAGCAGTACTTGGGCAATGCAAAGCTAGTGAAAAACTTAAAATCGTTGTCCTGCGGGGTCCTAAGGAAGATAAAGAAGTTACACTCGAAGTTATTCCCGAAGCGAAGAAATAACAATTTATTGAACATAGTAATCCTATACTCTTATATGAATCTATTTGTAGGATTTGATTTGATATTGCAAGGATTGAACTTGAAATTTTAAGTAGGTAAATTTATAACAAATTCACAATTCACAGGAGGGGTTTACTGCGTAATTTCTACAATAAAATCTTTTGAAAAATGTCGCTTAGTGGCAAAGTGCATTATATTTTTTTGTTTCAACAAATTATAATCGAACTTTTTGAGGGGTAGGCCAAGTATAATAGTCCTTA
>CALMMI010000134.1 GCA_937868245.1 uncultured Ignavibacteria bacterium
AATCTGGATACATTATTTTCCGTGTATGCTATTCCGGGTTATGTTATTCCGTCAATAGAAACGGGTACAGCTCGAATGCTCTCGGTAGTGAGTCCGGCAGATGGTTCAACATGGTTACAGTTTCGGTGGTATGATCCGAATGGTTCTTTTATAGATTCAACAGTTATAGTACGTCCGAATTATGAATTCATCTATGATATAACACGGCTTCCACAAAATAAATACTTGCTTTGCGGTCATAGTCTGAGCGGAGGCAAGCCGCAAGGATATACCAAAAACGGCTTGTTGTTGATTATAGATGAACATGGCTCGGTGGAGCTGCGCAAAGAAGTTCCCCAATGGAGTACATTTAAGAAGATTACAAGAATGGACGATTCGACGTATGCTGTAACGGGTACTCCAGATATTTCCTCTCCGGGATTTATAGCAGTAAAATCGAATGGAACGATAGTAGGGGATTTTCGTGGAGATATAACGATTGGCACAATGAACGGAAGTACGAACATCGCTCAGTGTCAAACCTGTGTCGATGTATCCTTTGGCAAGAATATGAACACTGTGTTTTTCACCCGTAATGACGGCTACAATGCAGAATTTTATGTAAGTGAGAATCCTTACTGGTTGTTTCGGTCAAAGGTTACCAGTTGTTTCGGTGAAAGGTTACCACTAAATCCTGCCATATTATTTATACAAAATTAATCACTTCTACCTCTTGTAGCTATTGTTAAGCTCTTACAATTTTATTTTTTCTTTCGCATAGAAGCTCCTTTCAATTCGATTCTATAAGCATTATGTACCAACCTGTCTAAAATGGCATCGGCTATGGTTGAGTCAGCGATTACATCATGCCATTTATTTAATGGGAGTTGAGATGTTACAACTGTTGATTTTTTACCGTGCCGATCCTCAATAATTTCCAACAAATCGAGACGGTTCTGTGTGTCAAGTTGAGCAAGACCAAAATCATCAAGGATTAATAAATCCTGACGCTCTAATCTTTGGATTTCCCGTATATAACTGCCGTCCGAGCGTTTCATTTTCAGTAAACTTAACAGTTTGCCTACATTGCAATAGATTGTTTTGTACCCTTTGATACATGCCTCATTACCGAGTGCCGAAGCAATATGACTCTTGCCCACACCTGTCGCTCCGGTGATAATGATGTTTTCCTTCTTTTCAAGATAATCACAACCGGCAAGGCGTAAAAAGTTGCTTTTATCAAGGTTTCTGTCTTGAGTAAAAACAATCTCTTCCATTGATGCCTGATACCGGAATTTTGCCGATTTAATCAGACGTTGAAGTTTATGATTCTGTCGGTCATCCCATTCGGCTTCCACAATATGACTCATTAACTCCTCGTCGGTCATACTGCCGGATTGCCTTGTCGTTTGTATCATTGTGTAAGCTCGTGCCATACCAAATAGTTTCATTTGATGCAGCTTTGTTAATGTTTGGTTCTGTGACATTACCTTCCTTAATTGTGTATAAAATAGTATAGTGTGCTACGACACACTGTAGTACGCTGCTCCCCGGATATTCTCATGTAAGGGTAATTGATACGGAACTTGTTCTTCTGACGACAAGCTCTCATAATTACCCGCTAAAATGTTCTTGATTGTCATATAGCTGTAACTGCCGTATTGATCGGCTCGGCGACAGGCAAGGTTCAATCGCTCATAACCCACTTTCTTTCCATAACTTAGTATGCCGATGCAGGATTTATATGCTTGTTCAGGATGCGTTTTACTCTCAAGAATGATGCTAATCACTTTTTCTGTTTCCTGACCGACTGTTTGCGCCCAACCGAGAAACTTCTCAGGACTCCAGTCACTGACAAAACGATGATGGCTCGGAAGGTGTTCTGATATAGTAGTATAGCCGTACTTACCCGGAACTCTGGTATGATAGGCAATCCGTTCATGATGCAAGTAAACTGCTACTGAACTCCTTGTATATTCTATCTTTACTTTCTTACCTATATATCTGAACGGAACGCTGTAATAATGTTTGTCGCAACCAAGCCAAATATAGGAGTTCTTATAAACTGTGGCTACATAGTAGTTCTTTACTTCATATTTCAGCAACGGCAAGGGCTTTAATACCTGTTCTTCGATTTGAGTGAACAGTTCTCTACGGCTGTATTCCTTGTTCTGAAAGGGATGGTTGTTGTGCTTAACCAACTCTTCCTGTATCGCTGTATTCAGTTCATAGATTGAGAAGAATGTTCTGTTGCGAAGCGGAGCATATATCCTTGTGTATATATTCTTTACAGCATTTTCAACCAATGCTTTGTCCCGTGGTTTTCTGCTCCGTGCAGGTAAGATTGTCGTCTCATAGTGCAAACCGAAGTCGGCAAATGATCTGTTCAGTTCAGGCTCGTATTTGCCCGGATGAGTTACCGCCGATTTGAGATTGTCCGGTACGATTGCCGCAGGGACACCTCCAAAATAGTGGAGGGCATTCTCTACAACCGCTATAAAATCTTCCTTCTTTTGGCTTTGAACAGCTTCAACATATGTTAATTGACTTGCTCCCAATATTGCCACAAATACTTCTGCTTCATGAGTTTCTCCTGTTATACGGTCAATGAACTTCAGCTTGCTTCCTGCAAAGTCCACAAACATCTTATCGCCCACCTTATGCTCAAAGTGCATTGTCACTTCACTCGGTTTAACCCACTGATTGTAGTGGAAACAAAACTGGGTAAAGTTATAGCCGTCAGGGTGTTCCACCTTGTATTCAGACCATACTGTTTGTTTGGTTACACCGACTCTTTTGAGTTCGTGCTCTATCGTTGTGAACAGACACTGAAGTATGGCAAGCCGATTTACATTCGGTTTCTCCTGTGTCGCCATTACTACGCTCACTTCCTCTTCGCTCATTTGCTTGATTGCTTCATAACTTAAGCCCGTTGACTTATACAGGAGTACATATTTGGTAACCGCTTTTCTTGAGAATCCCAACAGGTCAGTGATCTCTCGATAACTTTTACCTTCATTATACAATCGTATTATCTGTTTTATTTGTATCATCTCAAGTCCTTTGTTTGCCATAAACTGCCCATAGTGTTAATGAATAAAGTTCAATAACACTTGGCAGCGAATTTAATTCCAATTGAAAATTAAAATATGGCAGGTTAGAGTGGTAACCTTTTTCCGAAATAGGTGGTAACCTTTTTCCGAAACGGGTGGTAACCTTTCACCGAAACGGGTGGTAACCTTTTTCCGAAATGGGTGGTATCCTTTCGCCGAAATGGGTGGTATCTTTTTACCGAAATATCCATCCTTACCTAAAAGATATACACGTTTCGGTAGAGGAGGAAAACCATCCTGAAATACCGGTTGCAAACAGTATCATTTTTTCGCCGAATCCAACAGATGGAATGACAACGATGGAATATTCTTCAACAGCTTTTCAGAAGATTACGATTACCATAGTTTCAGTATTGGGAGAAGTAGTATTGAGGCAAGAAGTACCAGTACAAGCAGGGAAGAATCTAATACCGCTCGATGTATATGATTTCGGATCAGGAGTGGCATTTGTGAGTATTTCGGATGGTATTACACTATATCACGGACAACTCCATATTATTAAATAAGGAAAATAACTTTATGGTTTATTTTGTATTGCTTCTCGTTCTGCTTTTAGAGCCGCTGCTTTTTGTTCTATAGCTGTATTTATTGTATGAACTTTCGCTTTGCGTTCAGCTTTACTGTCCAGTAATTTACCCATATAGTTTACAAATTCCTTATCACTAAGTTTATAAGAATAATAAGAATTTCTTTTGCCATGTGTATATCGTCTAAAAAAATTTAGTTTTCCTTGACAAAGCTCTGTAGTTGTTCGCTTTATTTGATCAAGTGAGAAAATTACATTACCACAAAAAGTGGGATTATCGGAGTATTCGTCAAGTAATTTTTTCGACCTGAAACCATGTGTTGCTGCATGAATGTCGTGAGAACGTATAATTCTTACAGGATTGGTTCCAATTTTAGCACTTATTGCACAAACAACAGCGAATTGCCTGTAGCTGAGTGTACCTTTTATACAATCAAAAATTAAATTTATGCCACATCGAGTCTGCGTATCCTGTTTTCCAGTTTTAGCTTGCCAGTGATTCACGTAATTTTCTGCTTTTTGTATATCATCAAACGTTCTTTCCATACTGTTAATTTTTACGTTAGATTTCTTAGCAGCTTGCCACACTTGTAGATGTTGTATTTTATTGATGTTCATATCAGAAGGTAATTGACCTTTATCTGCTGCAATTGTAGCTGCATAAGCTGTAGCTTCGATTCGGCTCACTGCTTCGTCATTTTGGAGTTCATTTTCACTTGTTACTTGAATAGCGTAAGCATAGTTTTCATTTTGAATTGGAGTATCATCGTAATGAGCAGCTATTCTTTTTAATCCATAGCAGAGAATAGAGTATAGTCTATCTTTATGATTATCTTTACTAAAGCCATATTGTAATAGGCATAAAGGAAATTGAACAAACTTCGCTTGATAATCTTTGCTGTTATTGTCACTTTTCATAGATAATGTATTGAGTAAGTTCAGAAATATTTATACAACATTGTAATACCAAAACAAGTGTAGTACATGAGACGAGTAAACGAAAAAGTGTACATAACTCTTTTCTATAAACGATAGAAAAGTAAGGAAAAAAGTATTGAAATTTTTGTACGTTATCCTCTTGGATATTTTCTTTTAAAAAATTTAAAGAAATACATCTTCTTAAATTACCTTAAAGAGAAGACCTTCTAAAATAGCCTTATTTTATATACCTTATTATAGTATGCAGTATTGGTAGCATATATTTGTGTTGTATTGAATGTGTACTTTTGTACTACTGGGTTAACTACTATGCAACACTTTTATTTCAAGTTACAAGATTTTTTTTTTGAGTGTGGAAAAATATTTGTTGTCAAAAAAGATTATTTTTGTATTTTTGTAAACAAAATAAGTTTCCCTTTAAGATAGTAATGAATACAAAACCGAGTACATTCAGTCAACGTTTGGCAGCAGCCCGAAAGATGGCAGGATTATCACTTCAAGAGTTATCAGACAAAATTGATAATTATGTGACCCGGCAAGCCCTTCAACGCTATGAAAATGATGTAATGTCCCCGGGTTATGATGTTCTCAAGCGTCTTGCGGACGCTCTTGGCGTTCAGATCGATTATTTCTATATAGAACAAAATATTGTCTTTGAAGGAATAGATTATCGGAAACGAAGTTCTCAACTGACGAAGACCGAAGCTGCATCAATTGAAGAAAAAATTAAGGATAAACTTTTCAGGATATTTTCGTTGGAACTTGAATTAAACATCCAGAATCCAGCGCAGTATTTTGATTATACAAAAGAGATAGGGACAGAAGATGATGCCGAAGAAGCTGCCCAAATCTTACGTGAAGAATGGAACTTGGGTTATGATCCGATTCCTGATGTAGTGAAGATGTTGGAGGATAAGGGTTTTTATTTAGTGGACATCGAAGCACCCCAATCATTTGACGGTTTGAAAACCATTTCAAACGGCAAGAAGATAATTGCTTTACGGAAAGCTGATAGTGGTAGTGATATAGTTCGCAGACGATTTACAGCACTTCATGAGCTTGCCCACCACAGTTTGCAATTTGCTCCAAGTTTAACAGAGAAGGAATATGAGAAATTATGTCATACCTTTGCCTGTGCAGTATTGTATCCGAAACTGAAGGCGGAGACGGAACTTTCTAAAAATCGGTTTCATTTTTATGGAAATGAATTGATACTTATAAAACGGCGATGGGGTATATCGTTTAGTGCTGTTTTTTCGCGAGCATACCGTCTCGGTATAATAACCTCAGCAGTCTATAAACGATTAAATATCGGTTATAGAAAACGTGGTTTTCATATCAATGAACCGGGTGAATATTGTGCGGATGAACTACCGAATCGCTTTGAGATGTTAGTGTATCATGCGCTTGCAAGTAAGGCAATTAGCATAACTGAAGCGGCAAATTATATGAATATGCCAGTGGATAAATTTAAGGAAGAGTTGAAGGCACTTATGTAGGAACTAATGAAAATATATATCGGAGAGACCAATATCATACTTGAGTTGATAGAACTGGAAATACTGCCTGAATTTTTTTCACTCCGGGCGGAGTTTTACACCACACAGTTTATCACAGGTTCACTAAGCATTCCAGATTACACTATCAAAGTTTCTAAGTACGTGGATACAAATCATTTAACAGTGCATGAATTATCACATGAAGAAATTACAGAAATAAGTAATTGGAAGATAACCCCTCATTTAATCAGCATATCGGAGCGTTCAGTCTTGTGGAAAATATATAAGACAGGTGGAATAATTCTTAACGGAAATCCGAAGATGCACAAAAGAATTCAAGTAGAATCCATACAAGCACAAGGAACAGATTGGATTATAGATCAATTGGCAAAGGCGGAGATAATTTGCTCAACACAGTCAATGAATCTCCATAAGGAACTAAAAAGAATACAATCAGGAATACACAATATTAAAGGAAGATAATTGCAGAGAAGTTGAAAAAAAAGCGGATAACGAATTGTCCTTCGTTACCCGCCAATACGTCGAAATCACATTTTATACTTATAAAGAGGGTTTTTAAGTACAAATTAGGTTTGCAACCTGATTTGATGATGATTTCTTGTTTCAGATTGCAAATATATACGATTTTGCAAGAGTGGGCAAATACAAAATGAAGGAATACCAAATGGACAGGGGCAAAAAGTAGTGCCTGAAAACTACATATATTATTGTTATATAAAGGTTAATTATATGAGTTACTCAATCGGACAAACATGTCCAAAGACGGGAGTTTATTACTGGTCGAATCAGTCAAGTTGTACAATCACAATTGAAAAAGGACATCAGTTTCCTCCACCGAATATTTCTAATCCCTCGGTAGGATACTGGGTTTTCAAAAACTAATTTAAAGAAAGAATACTTTTATGAAAAAGAATCAACATGTCGTCCCTACCAATACAGGTTGGGGAGTTCGCGGTGCAGGTAATACAAAATTAACCTCAACCCACGATACAAAGGCATCAGCAACGCAAGCTGCCCGTCAGATTGCACAGAATCAAAAGTCTGAAATGGTAGTACACGGACAAAATGGTAGAATTCAAAGCAGTAACAGCTATGGAAATGACCCTTGTCCGCCGATAGACAGCAAGTAGTTTTATAAAATAAAGCACCTAATACAAACATATTGGGTGCTTTATAGTTAGATTGATACACCTGAATCAATTCTTTAGCCGTTATTGCATTGTAAAACTTTTTATTGAGTAGAGATGTACTACGTCATACTTGAGGTATGGTTTATCTCAATGAAATAAATTTATACATGCCCCATCTCCAAACGGAGAATCATCTTGAATGTTTACTTATAATTTAGAAGGATAATATTATGACAGTTTCCATAGATTTAAAAGACGTGAATAATTTAAAACAAGGAATTAGAGAAGTAGGAGTAGAAAAAATAATAGCGGACGCGAAAAAGGCGGGTTTAAAAGTTGAGTCCAAATCGGGAGAACTTAAAGTTTCTGGTAACGATGCTCAAGCAAAGAAATTCATTGAGAATCTTAATAAGTAGATTTATAGCGGTTTAACTTTGTTCAAACATCGTCTCTAATTGCTTGATACTGCTACCAAAAAATTTGTTTCCCTTGCTTGTTCTGAATCCTGAATCATTGAGCTTTGCCGCTATAGAACGGTAAGTTGCTTTTTGATTCCTGAGAACTTGAATAAAGGAATACGCGCGTCTGTTACTTTCATTTTCAAGTGCGTTTTGGTGGTGAATTTCTCTACCTTTTTTCCTCATCTCATTGGTAAAGTTTTCCGGCTTACCCAATTTATATCCTTGTGCCTTCTTTGCATTTAATGCTTTCTTTGTCCTCTCCGAAATCATTTCCCGTTCCTGTTGAGCAAGCAGG
>CALMMI010000135.1 GCA_937868245.1 uncultured Ignavibacteria bacterium
TTAAAATTGAGAACGTAGCATCGGATACGTCATTTGTAGATGCATTAGTGGCATAAGAAACTCTCACTTTGTATGTTGTAGCACTGGTTTGTGCTGCACTTACATCATATTCATAAAAATTTGTAGTTGCCGGAACTGAGGTTAATGTTGACCATGTACTGCCATTGTTGCTGGAAAGTTCTATCTTAATATTCCCGGATATTGCTATAGATGACCAGGATATAAGTAATTTGGAATTTTTACAAACTAACTGCCCGCCATTTGGATTTGTGAGCGTAATAGACGGGTTTGCTACAATAATGGTAATAGCAGTCATTGAATTCCATTCGTCGCCGCTGGCATTGTTATTATTATTCCCTACACACCCGGCTGCTCTTAATGTGTACGTGCCGGTTGAGCCTGGTGCAGTCCAAGAAAAGCCAAAAGTAAATTGAGAGTTTGTCATATTTTGTACACCGTTATGTACAATCTCGCTATTTGACCTTTTAGTTCCTGTTCCTGAATTCAATGTTCCCGAATTGGCATCATTTGCATTTTTCACCGAGACATTAATACCAGCTTTGGTTAAACTGGAATGAGCTACAACGGCGGAAAACGATCTTGACTCATTAGGTCTCATATAAATTGTACTACCTGCTGTTACACCTGTTATATTTACAGTGGTATTTGTCCCCTGATCATGACAAGTACACCCGGAAATAGTAGAACCTGACCTGCCATTTTTATCGGCAAGTACAGTTGATGAATTTAATACCATCATCAACGCAATACTGAGTACAAATGTCAACAAAGCAGTAAATCTATTCTTCATGAAAAATACCTTATAAGTTACATAAAACTATTATATGTACAAAAGTAAGTAGTAGATTTGATTTCACCAACTTATTTCTTAGAATTTTGTAGGAAAGAAACTGTCAATTTCCAATTATTGATTTCTAAAAAATAATATTTTTTTGTAACCATGTATTATTTCACAACTTTTAGAGTTTTGAAATAATGCAAAAAAAAATCCGGCTCAAAGTTAACTTTAGTGTTGAAACTTCACATTACCGTATGTAATTGATTCTAAAGCTCGTTTTTACTTGGGTTGTAGCCGAGCTTATACTTCCGATTTGTTTTTTGGCTACGGTAAATATGTGTATTTTTGTCATATTGAATGATATTCTCCTCTCAATTTTTATACAACTTTACTAGTTTGGGTATCCGAATGGAAAACGTTTCTTCAGCTTTTAGGTCGCAGTATATTGGTGCTCTTTCGATGCTTAAAAACTCTATAATTGCGTGCCCTGATGAACTTTGGAATGATTCAAGTTATGGCAACAGATTTTGGCATTTAGCATATCATTCTTTGTTCTTTACTGCATTATATTTATCACCAAGTATGCAGGAGAGTAATTTGTGGAAAAAATGCCGCAAAACATATCACGCACTCAGTAAATGGGAAAGCGAACCCGACTATGATCCCGAACAAAACGTCCCTTATACAAAAGAAGAACTCCTTGAATTTCATGACTTTATTATAGCCCGACTGGATGTTGCTTTTGATGAACTCCCTCTGGACGCTCCAAGCGGTTTCCCGTGGATTTCATTCAATAAATTTCATCTTCACATATACAACTTACGCCATTTGCAACACCATACAGGTCAGCTTACTGAGCGCATCCGACAAGTGACAGGCGTTGGTGTGGCTTGGGTGGGTAAGGGGTAATTCTTACACAGTCAATATTATAGTCTCAAAATAGTATAACTCTCAATTAGCACAATCTTACATATTTAAACACGATTTGTCATATAATAATATAATGTCCCTAACATCAGAAATAAAACGTCGGCGTACTCTTGCCATCATATCCCATCCCGATGCAGGGAAAACAACCCTAACTGAGAAACTACTACTCTATTCAGGAGCTATCCGCAAGGCAGGGGCAGTTACCGGCGGTAAGCATAGCTCTACAACTTCCGATTGGATGGCTATCGAGCAGCAAAGGGGAATTTCCGTCTCCTCCAGCGCAATGCGGGTGGAGTACGACGGAATACTCCTCAATATTCTCGATACTCCCGGTCACCAGGACTTCTCGGAAGACACATACCGAACTCTCATGGCAGTCGATTGTGCAATCATGCTTTTGGACGCAGGTAAAGGTGTTGAGGAGCAAACAGTAAAGCTATTCAAAGTGTGTCGCGACCGTGGAATCCCCATTATCACGTTTATCAATAAAATGGACAGACCTGCACTCAGTCCGTTTGAACTGATGGATAATGTTGAGAAAGTTTTGGGGATTGTTCCCGTGCCACTTACTTTCCCTGTTGGTGATGGTCCAGATTTTCGTGGTGTTTATGAACGTGAATCGAAACAATTCCACTCCTTCGAGCGGACAGTTGGAAATGCCTACAAAGCCCCGGTTACTATTTCGGATATTAACGACGCTCATATTCGTGCATCACTCGGAGCAAATTTCCACGACCGTTTAGTGGAGGATTTGGAAATGGTAGAGGTGGTTCTCCCCCATTTCAATCGTGAGGATTTTTTGAATGAAAAAATTACTCCCGTGTTTTTTGGAAGTGCAATCACAAACTTTGGTGTGGAAGGTTTCCTCCAACACCTGATTACCCTTGCTCCCGAACCACAGGGTATGGAAACATCCGCCGGGATGATTGAACCGGATAGTGATGTTTTTTCAGGATTTATGTATAAGATGCAAGCAAATATGAACAAGTCGCACCGTGACCGCATTTCGTTCTTCCGAATTGTTTCCGGTAAATTCGAGCGCGGGATGACAGTGAAACACCCTCGTTCAGGTAAAGAAGTGAAACTCAATTATCCGTTCCAGATTTTCGGGCAAGACCGCGATATTATCGACGAAGCATATCCTGGCGATGTAATCGGATTATCCAACCCGGGGACTTTCCGTGTTGGTGATGCCCTCACAACAGGAGAGGATTTTTCAATTCCCCAGTTCCCGCGTTTTGCTCCTGAAATTTTTGCACGGGTATTACCTAAATCCGGTTCA
>CALMMI010000136.1 GCA_937868245.1 uncultured Ignavibacteria bacterium
AAATTACACAGCTACAACTGCAATGGGGCAACCGACATTTCTTACTCAATGGGATTTAACACAAAACCCTATTCAATTTTGTTGGTGGCGTCCCGGAACGTACATTGTTACGTGTACAATCACAACCGCTTATGGAGTTGGACAGGTAAGCAATTCCTTTGTAGTGACTGCACCATTGGTACGGGATTTCAACGCATGGACAGGCATTGTAGGAGTGGGGCTTTATAATCACACCAGAATGATTCGATTAGCGTACAGTATTGGTGATTTTCAAACTGACGGAATTTTTATGAATGGCATCCTTGCAGGATTGCAGAGTGTAGATGGATATGTAGCAGGCATCCAACTTGCAGGCAACCAAAGATTTTGTACAACAGAAACCGGTTTCAATTATCGATATGATACAAACGGAACGTATATTTTGGATACAGGTATGACGAACACAGTTTTCTATCAAAACCATGTTGAACAGTTGCCTAATAATGGAAACAATGTAAATTATGAAGCTAATGACGGACCGGGGGCGGAGTTAGATTCAAGTGTAATTCGTGCAATGTTCATAGGCAATGGTGATGTAACACCCCATATCCCTGAAACCTATAAAATGTATATTATGTTTTGTCCGGAAGTAGTTGGAGGGATTTGGGTTCCACTTAAAGTTATGCAGTGGGGATGGGAAGGTTACACAACCTATAACACAGCAAACCAAAGTTGGGAACAAGCAATGGATACAAATGTTCCTGAACCGATAGTGAGCGATCCGATTGATTTTCCTGTATGGAACATGAATACATCTCAAAGTCATTGGGTAAACTACTAAAATTTCATAGCAATCGCGTACAAAAGCTCTCGAATGAGAGCTTTTTTTTATCTGTTTTCTTTTAGCCTTTTGTTGAGCACAAGGTACTCCATCTCCTAAAAATAAAACATTTCTCACTGCAAGACTTTATTGAATCATCGGAAAATAATTGGGTATTCCCTAAGAAATACGTATTTTGATACTGCCTTGTATGACCTTTTCAAGAGTATTTCCTCAGATTATTATCGTTCAAAAAAAGCTGTTATGATAATAAAACAATGGGAAGATTTTTGAAGATGAATGCAACAAAAATGGAACAGGGGTTTATAGTTTTCAGGTTACGTTATGCACGTAAACTTATAAATTTAACAGATATTACACATAAAATCCGAACCACCGCAATCTTTTCCAAGAATCGGATATACTACTCAAACAGTAGTTTCGGCATTTGCTTTTTAGGTACGTATAGACTTGAACATGGATATTAGAGATACTCTTAGGTCGATATTAAACATACTCCATCTGGACCTAAACAAGAGTTTGGAATATGACCGTCTGACAAAAAAAATAATGAAGATGGTGATTACCTCCACATCAAACTGTATTGATGTGGGGTGTCATAAAGGCGAGATGTTAAGTCATATTGTCAAATTGGCTCCACAGGGTAAGCATTTTGGTTTTGAGCCCATACCTTCTTTGTATCGCCAATTGAAACAGAAGTTTTCCAAAGCTGCTACAATTCTTCCGTATGCCCTATCCGATAAAAAGGGTACAACTACATTTAACTATGTAAAGAACGCACCTGCGTACAGTGGAATCAACAAGCGAACATACGAGGTTGCAAACCCGGATATTGAGGAAATCACTGTAGAAATGATGCGTTTGGATGATTGTATCCTACCCGGATTACCTATCTTTTTTATAAAGATTGACGTAGAAGGCGGTGAGTTAGGAGTGTTGAAAGGAGCTGAGAGGATTATCAAGGAATCAAAACCGATAATTCTATTTGAAAGCGGTTTAGGTGCAAGTGATTTTTACGGAACGACCTCCGAGGATATATTTGGATTTCTTTCAACACAATATTCAATGAATATTTTTACGTTGAAATCATGGCTCTCCAAAGGAAACCCCTTAGACCAAAAAGAGTTTTCACGATTCTTTACAACGAATGAAGAGTATTATTTTCTTGCCTGCCCTAAGTGAATTTTTCTAGTTGTCAGAAATGTAATTTTTATGACTAAGTGATTTTCTTGTGATTTCTATTAAGTGATCATTAAATCAATGGAAAAAAACAGTGAAAATTTCAGCACCCCAAAGAACAAGCAGTAATGCAGATAAAATTCCCGGTACAATTAATCTTCGTTTTTGTGATAATACGGGAAACGGCAATGATGCCGCACCAAGAGCAAAAAGAGGTAGAATCGGGAAATGAAAACGAGCCCCACCAAAATAGACTCCATGGGTAAACAACCAAAACCCAATGAACAAAAGTAAAAGTGCCGAAGAATAATAGGAACGTGAAAATCCTACTATCCCTGCAATTAATAACAAACAGTATGGAAGATTGATAAGTGCAATTAACCACCATTGTGTTTGTTTGTATAAATCCCGATATGTACAACCTTCTGCCGATGTAGCTCCTTCATGAGAAAGTGCAATGGCAACGGGACTGTCGAGGACAAACATATATGCTGTCTTCTTCCCTGCCAGAACGATTGTTTTTAATGGATGAGACCTGATAAACTCCCACCCAAGTTGATACCCGAGTTCACTCTGTGTAACTTCCCCTGTAACAGACTCGATAGGATTATCAAGAGGATAGTTGTACGTACCTGTAGCTAAAGGATTATTCCCTATCCAAAAATTCACACCTCCATTTGTACTCAAGGTTGCTTTACCAAAACTCATATAATTTCTTATCACCCAAGGTGCAAGTATTATCGTCATTCCTGCGACAACAACACCAATGTATCCAAATGCTTTGGCGGTTATCTTGCGTTCCCTTACAAAACAGGTAAGAAAGATAGAGACCGGCGCAAGCATTATATTCGGCTTTATGAGCGAACATACACCCCACAATACCCCAATAGCAAACAACCTACCACGGCCAAAACTGAATTCAGCTTGATTTTTTTTGTAAAAGAGAAGAGTAAGCGACCCCAGAAATAGAGAGGTAAACAGAGTTTCAGTCAGCATGAAACTTGTATGTACAATCGCTGATGGTAATACCGCCCAAATTAGTGCAGCAACCAATCCGCTTTTTGCTGAAAACAACAGAGAACCGATGCGAAAAAGAAAAAAGCAGGAACAAACATCAATCAATATTTGAACTATCTGTACAAGAGGAATACTATGGGAAATCGAAAAGACTGCTGCTAAAAAAGCGGGATAGCCGGGTAAACGATAAGCTGTAATAGAACCATTATCCGTAAAACCATTCCCGTTCATAAGGTTTTCAGCCAAACGAACATAAGCACCTGCATCTGATACAGGATGTATATCCATACACAGCAAAGCCACAAACCTTAAAATCAAAGCAAGAAATAGAATTACCCTTAGAGTGTATGTGGGTGAGCGAAATAGCTGCATTATAAGTCTATTCTATTTTGATAATAGAGATTACTTGTATAAAATCTACATAGTGTTATGTTATGCACACTCTATTTTTTACATCTTGCTTGTCCGTCAATTCAATGATACTTACCACCGAAACGCACTTATCCCCATGAACCGGATAATGCTCTATAACGGAATATTCCCATGCTTTTTCCACGGGTTGGTATCTTTCTTGGTTTCGAGAATTTTAAGGGAATGAATCAGCCTTTTACGAGTGTCGTGCGGTAATATCACATCGTCGATATATCCGCGCTCAGCAGCCTCGTAAGGGTTGGCAAATGTTTCGTTGTAATCTGCTTCCAATTCTGCTGCACGGGCAACCTTATCTTCTGCTTCCTTAATCTCACTTCGGAACAGAATTTCCACTGCACCTTTTGCCCCCATAACCGCAATTTCTGCCGAGGGAAGTGCAAAATTAAAATCCCCGCGAATATGTTTGGAATTCATCACATCATACGCACCGCCATAAGCTTTACGGGTAATGACAGTAACTTTAGGAACAGTTGCCTCACAAAAAGCATACAACAATTTAGCAC
>CALMMI010000137.1 GCA_937868245.1 uncultured Ignavibacteria bacterium
CTATGCATGAAGATCTGTTTTCGGTTCTTTCGGGTGTCCATTGGGGGGATGCATCCCTATATTTTGGAGGAAGGAACCACGAAAGGGATTTTATGATTGCAGTCGTATCATCACCGTGATCCACCAAATCAATATTCTTTTTTCGTTCTAATGCAAGTAGAGTACCATCGAGACTTGTTTCAAATTTCAAATAATAATTAAGTGTGGTTTTATTCTTTTTTGAAGCATTTGGTCCTCCACCTAAATTGAAATTTACGTTTTCACTTTCTTTTTTTTGTACAATCGTAACTTTTGAAACGTATGGAATTTTGAAGTAATCTATATACTGCTTCGTAGCAAGCGTACCGAGAGTGTCAGTGATTGCTGCAGTTAGTTCACTATTGAAACTTGGGCGTATGGATATGGTAACAGTATCATGGGAGATATCTGATTCGTGCAATAAACTGTCAGTAACAGCTTCCGTTATTATAGGGGATGCTACTTTCAGTTCCGGAGTTATCCAATAGGTCTTCATCATGCAGAACAGAACAAGTCCGGCTGCTCCAAGCGCGAAAACTATCCAGTCGGTCTTTCTGCGGATTTGGGGGAAGTAATCCATAATGATTGGGAGTTCAAACTCGAAATAGTTGAAAAACCGATGTCCTTAATCCAATGTGTTGCAAATATCAATACAACAAGAGATAAAAAACTACCCTGAATTTCCCCAAAAATAACAAAAAAACACCGTTTATAGCCCTGAAAGGTGGATATACTTCCGACTTCCTATTACTCTCAACATTTTCTACCTATTAATGTATAAGCAAAGTGGATATATTCACAAAAAAAGCTCCGATGCCTGGTAAGGGCAAACGGAGCTTTTAGCCGTAGTATGTGGCGAATTATTTTGCGGGGAAAACGGGTTCAAAGAGAATATATGGTGTTTTAGGTGTTTCGTTCGGTGGTACGGCAGGTGGGGCAACCTCTCCTTTAACGCCGAGTGATTTAACAAATTTGTAGATAGCACTTAGGTCGGATTTCGACATTGCATGTAAAGCCCACCACGGCATTGGAGGAGCACCTTTGGTTGTGCGTGCAAATTCCACCCATGAATCTTCCGTCATGGAATTAATGAGTATTCTTAAATTAAGGGGATACGTAGTTCCCCACGGACCTTTGAATCCCATCGAAGAACCGGTAAGCCATTCTGATTCGGGCATTTTACCACCTGACATACCAAAGCCGTCTGTATGGCAGTCATTACAGCCGCCAAGCATAATCAAGTATCTGCCTTGGGCAATTTGCTGGTCGATTTTTTGTTTAACAGGAGGCATTGGTGCAGCCTCTGCTATATCACGTGGAGTAAACGTACAAGAAGATAGCGACACTACACCGGCAGTGAACATAGCGCAAAGAGATGAGTAAAACATAAAACAATCATAAAAGTAAAACAAAACAAATAGAATTATCTGCCACAAAATTCGTTGTTTTCTGCTGTAAGTTTCAGCCGTTTTACTGCTTACTTTTCGGTGTCGGGCTTTGGTTTTTGGGGCTAAAAAGTTGGGTTTGGCGGTGTTATTTGCTGACAGAATTGGAATGTGCTGCAAGTTTTGCGCAGAATAATTCGGTTAGGGATTTACCTGATGTTTTGGATTCAAGCCAAAGGGGGAAATCGAATAAGTCCATAATTGTAGTGTCTTTAGCGGAACTTAATGTTTGAAGTTCTTTGCGAAGTTGATTGAAATGAATAAGTAATTCTCGTTTTGAGATTACACCCGAAACTTTTTTGAGAAAACGTAACACAATTTGTTCAGGTTTTCCAAGTCGCTCACGTTTTGCAAGGTAACGGTATGTTGAACGAACAGTATATTCAAGCAGGGAAGCATTACCTAGTTCAAAGTGAATAACCAATGCCAAAAGTTTGGCTGCCGAAACAATATCACGGCGAATATCGGGTTGTTCTTCAAGCGAACGGTTAAGCCAAACGAGGGCATCCTCCCACTTGCACAAAAAAACAAGCATTACACAGATATTAAAACAAACCGGACGGTACATTTGCAGTCCGATTTCTTTCTTATAACGGGCAATCCCTTTTTGCCATATACCCAGCCGTTCAACTCCTTGTTCTAATTTCCCCGAATTAAGATAAAAAAGCACTTCCATACTTGTTCCCATGATAAATGCTTCAATTCGGGCTGCCTCGTACAATTTGTTGTCAAGTTTATGAATCGTTTGTTCAAATTCAGATAGAGCTTTTTCCGCTTCACCGAATGAGCCTGCAAAAATACATCGCTGTACATACTGCTGCATACCACGAATATAAACCATAGGTTTTTCGGCAACAAAATCTTGTCGAGTTTGCAAAATTTCGAAGCGTTTACGTGCATAGTATAAAGCTGCTTCTACATCATTTCCATAAAGGTTTTGGGCAACAACATGTGCATTGTAAAAACTAAGTTTTGCACTGTATGTAAGAGCAGTTTCTTCGGATTGCAAAAGCGGATTTGCTAAAATTGTAGCAAGTTCGGTGCTTGGTTCCCTGCCCGACATTCCATCTCTGCTGTTCAGTAGTGCAACCGCATCATTCAAATCACGGTACTTCTCCGTATTGTCGATATAGTTTATAACTTTTACTTTCTCTTCGGTTATTTCTTTTAGCCTCTGGCGCACAGGAGCTGTTAACGCTGTGGCTTCAATGCCGACAAGTTGCCAATTTAGAATTTTGAGGGCAAGTTCCCATTCTTCGTATTGATAGGCAAGCGTCCTTGCCCGTGCTATTAGTTTTTTTGCCTGAGAGCGCAGGTTTCGCCGCCAGAGGAAAGAAATATCCGCCAGCATTTCGAGTAATTCCCGTTCTACGGTTGATTCGCTGTGGAAAGCGCGCAAACTTTCGAGGATAAGTTTGTTGAGGTAGTTTTTAACTGCAGAAATGCGATGGGAAAAACCGGATTTTTCCAGACGGCGTTTGAGTAGTCCTTCATCCCATTCATCCATTTTATCGAGAATGGTAAAGAGAATGATATAGTCGTTTTTTTCTCCGATTACGTGTTTAGCCGTATATTTTTTGAAATATCCTTTTTCTGCGGAAGTAAGTGATTTTACTAAACGGAAAAGATCATCGGAGGATTTCATTAGTAACTTAATTTGTATGACTTATAAAACTAATCAAATTTCTAAGAAAAAGTAAGAAGGAGTCAGTCTAAAAGATTGTCTGTTGCTACACGTCCCATCAAACTATCTTGTTCTTCTTCTGAATTTACTGTTTAACTATAGCGGAATCGTACTATGTGGGTACATTTTTTAATCGGTGTATTTTGTTTACTCGGCTTTGGACGAATGTTTATTCTGTTTAAGCGACTTGGAGGTGAGAACCAACAGCGTACCCTGCGCGAATTGATTATCATCTTTGCAATACTGTTTGTTGCACCGTTTGTACTCTCTGCGTTTCTGATACGGTAGCACTTATCGCACTTTGAACGTTGCCATGGCTACAATTGCCAACATTACCGCTACGATGTAAAGTCTTACCACGCTTTTAGATTCATGCCATCCGCTTTTCTCGAAATGATGATGGAGAGGGGACAACTTCAGTAATCGCCTACCTTCGCCAAATCGTTTCTTGGTATATTTGAAATAACTTACCTGAATAATAACCGAAAGCGTTTCGGCAAAGAAAATGCCACCCAAAATCGGCAGTAAGAATTCTTTTTTAATTAGAATACACAAGCAACCTACGGCACCACCCAATGCCAGCGACCCTGTATCACCCATAAAAACTTGGGCAGGATACGAGTTGTACCATAAGAATCCCAAAGCAGCACCTACCAATGCGGCACAAAAAATAGTAAGTTCATCTGCTCCCCGAAGATGAATGATATTAAGATATGAGGCAAACGTTGCATTGCCGGACATATAGGAGATAACAGCAAGTGCGAGAGCAACGACACCAACCGTACCAATTGCCAAACCGTCCAACCCGTCGGTTAGGTTTACAGCATTTGAAGTAGCTGTAATGATAAATATTACAACGGGTATATAGAGAAATCCAAAATTAAAATTGATGTTCTTGGCAAAAGGAACGGTAGTCAGTGTACTGATTTTTCCAAAAACAGGTGAGAACCAATCAGGAAAAAAATAAATTGACCCACCTACAATTAAGCCAACAAGTACCTGCCCGATAATTTTATACCGTCCGATTAGCCCTTTCCGTAATTTCTTTACAACTTTCAGGTAATCGTCAAGAAAGCCGACCAATCCGAGAAGCCCTGTTACAAGTACAATAAGGATAATATACATATTGAAAATGTTTGCCCACAGGAGTGTCGGGACAAGGAGGGCGGTAAGCACAATCAATCCTCCCATAGTAGGCGTACCGGCTTTGAGTGAATGATTGCCAACTGCTTGAAGTTCACTTTTGGCAGATTCACCGATTTGCTTGCGCTTGAGAATCTTAATGATTTTAGGACCAACGATAAAGCTGATGAGGAGAGCAGTAATAGCTGCCGCTGCAGCGCGAAAAGTAACATATTGAAACACACCAAACCCCGGTGTTTCAAAGGTAGTTCTGAGCCATTGAGCTAAATAGTAGAGCATAATTCTATAGTATTTCCTTGTTATCTATGAAATAAAATAACGTCAGACTTTCAAAAGGATTTTTCAAATAAATCATCGTTTCCGTAGAGCCAAGGCAATAATATCCGCATTAGTCGGGTTGATAAACTGTGGGGTGTAATTTCCGGGAGAATGCAATTCACCGCCGATAAACTCAATATCCACAATTTCAAAAAGATTCTGGGGTGCAAGCCTTTCCATTGCCGATTGCATTGAGTAATATCGCTGCAAATAATTATGTGGACGGATTCCGGTGTCCTCATGCGCCCAATGATGATCGTAGGGGGTTGTTACGGCTATGATTCCGTTTGGACGGAGAAGCCTGTGAATTTCCCTCATTGCACGGCAGTCACCATCGTGAGGGATATGTTCAACAGTCGAGATCATTAATGCCTGATCGAAGGATTCATTCGGGTAGGAAGTTCCGGTTATGTCTTGTAATTCAACCCTAAATGGCTTTGGAAGTTTCGAAGCTACCCCTTGCTGGTATTTTACTCCCACTTCATCAATATCAATGGAAGTTACATCCAGACCGCGCTCGGCAAGGTAACGAGGGATGAACGTTTCAAGTGATCCAATGTCGATTATTGAAGAGCCTGCTTTGTAATCTACTTGTGCAAGTGACCATGAATATTCCAAACGGCGAAGCCAACCGAATGGTCCGTATTTGTCACAATCTGCATTCTCACTCGGTGGGAGTTTTGTCCGGTTATGGAATAACTCTTCCCATCCGCTTGGGAATTCAAGTTCGTAAAATCTTTGTGAAGGGGCGAGTAGCTTTTTATATGGAGTGAGCTTTGTGCTTAGCAATCGAGAAAGAGTCTGTTGGATTGCCATTACCTCATCCGGAGTAGATGAAATTGAAAAAACAGTTCTGTCAATACCCTGCACCTTGTTTTCTCTGTCGGAAGTTGTAATGACTACACAATCCGAAGGAAGTGTGGCAATCATTTGAAGTTCAGGATAGGGAATAGGACTTGGTACAATAGGATGCCATGGCAATAAACCAAATGACCCGTCGTGCCAAACCGACCATGAGCAATTATAATGAAACGTAAAGTAATGGATAAGTTTAGCCAGTTGTTGTCTCATTTCATCGCTGTTGGAAGCAAGCAAATGAGAATCGAGGATAAAGGTAAATGACATTGTAATAGCAATAGTTATGAAATGAAAGCTGTAGTTCGAGGTTTCTTAACGTAAAATGACTTGATGTATTAGACTGCTATAGTTTACAATTGCAAAATAATCATAATTACTATTCCTATCTATAATTATTCAAATACTATGATAGTTTTACAATAGGGGACATTATGACGATGACAACCTGAGCATATACCTACACAAAAAAACGCTCGTAATCCTCAAGAAAATATCGAAGTATCACTGCTGCTGCAATTTTATCCTTCATTCCCTTTTGTTGGCGTTGTTTCTTTTTCATACCCCCGGCAATCATCGTTTGGAATGCAGCCTGGGTGGAAAATGATTCATCGTACTCAATAATAGGAATTTCAATCTCAACTTTTAGCTTCAGAATGAATTTTTCGATGCGCTTTACGATACTTGTTTTGCTGCCGTCCTCTCTGATAGGAATTCCCACAACTATTGCGCCAAGCCGTTCAATTTGTATAAAACGCCGGATATTATCCCATAGTTCAGGTGCTTCCGTAAGAAGTATATCCCGTGGTGAAATGGTAATGTGCAATTCATCGGTAACGGCTAGCCCTATCCGTTTTGTTCCGAAATCCAAAGCAGCGATTCTTTTCCCTTTGAGCGGCGGAAGATCCATAATGTAAATAAAGATGTGAACGGGAAATGATGTGCCTCTGCTGTCCTACTATGCTTATTCGTAGGACAAATATAACAAATGCGTACCAGCGAACCACTTTGTTTTTTTATCAATGAACAGAATTGTGATAAATTTTTTCAGATGAGATTTTTACATAACAATATGAAATTTAAGAATATTCATCATTACAGGTTTAATTCTGATTCACTTTATGCAGTTTTCTCTTTGGTTAGCCGTTACGAGTTCCGTAAATTGCTTCATGAAATCATGTAGCTTGTGCTACGTCTGTTTTGTCCATCGCAAACGAAAAACGAATTTTTACAAGGAATTGCTATGCAAATATCCAATACAGCCGCAATTGAACGCGCGCAAAACCTCCGCCAAAACAAGATTATCCATGAGTTAATGGATAAAGACACAACCGTAATGTTCGAAGACCCGTTAGAGAACGACATGGTTCTCAATATGGGACCTCAGCATCCGGCAACACACGGTGTTTTGCGGGTTTTGCTCAGATTGGACGGAGAGACTATTATCAAATGTGTACCTGAACTTGGTTATCTGCACCGCGGCTACGAGAAAATTGCAGAGAATATGACCTATAATGAGTTCATACCTCATACAGACCGCCTTGATTATATGGCTCCGATGTCGAATAACGTTGCTATCTGTATGGCAATTGAGAAAGCAATCGGTATAGAAGTACCAACTCGAGCACAGTGGATTAGAACGTTGGTTTGCGAACTTGCTCGTGTCTCCTCCCACCTAATGGGTATGGGGGCTACCAGTATGGACGTTGGTGCGCTTACTCTGTTCTTGTGGACATTCACTGAACGTGAAAAACTGTATGATGTTTTTGAATTGATATGCGGTGCCCGTTTCACGACGAGTTATGCGCGTATTGGCGGAGTAGCAAACGATATTGATGCTGCAACCCTCAGGAAAGCACGTGAATGGGCAAATCAATTCCCGGGAGAACTTCATTATTTTGAGCAATTGGTAAATCGTAACCGGATTTTTGTGGATAGGCTTGCAGGTGTGGGCTATATGCCTCCCGAGAAAGCAATTGCATTGGGATTGAGCGGACCTTGCTTGCGCGGTTCGGGTGTCCCTCGCGACTTACGTAAGGATGAACCATATCTAGTGTACGACCAGCTCGACTTTGAAGTGATTACCCATAACGATTGTGATGTATGGGCGCGGTATAAAGTCCGGGTAGAGGAAATGAAGCAATCTATCAGACTTATCCATCAGATATTGGATATGATGCCTGCCGGCGAAATCCATACTGATGATGCACAGAATGTAATCCCGAGCAAAGCAAATATCTATACAAAGATGGAGGAGCTTATAAGCGACTTTATGCTCGTTAATTTCGGTGCAATGCCGCCAAAGGGTGATACCTATACGGCAATTGAAAGTCCGAAGGGTGAACTTGGGTTCTATATAGTATCCGACGGAACAGGGCAGCCGTGGAAGTTGAAAATACGCTCACCCTCATCGTCGAACTTACAGGCTCTTAAATACATGAGCGAAGGCTCGATGATTTCTGATATAGTTGCCATTATCGGTTCGATAGACCCGGTGATGGGCGAAGCGGATAAGTGATTGTTGTGGTGTGAATTTAGAATCGGGCTTAACTTTTTATAGTAGTTAAGCCCGATTTTTTATTCTTACCGGAATTAATACCACAAAAGGCACAAAAGAACACAATAGAACTTTTGTTTACATTTGTGCCCTTTGTGGTAAAAAGAATTTAGACAATTAACATATATTTAACTCAGGAAAAGTGATTTTAGGTAAATAGACTCCGTGCAAATGCACGAATTTTAGAATTGTTCGTCTTAATTACCCACATTTTAAATTACACACTAAACGCGAGATTGCTTCATGGAACATTCCAAAGGGAAAATTCTCTGGATTGACGACGAAATTGAACTTCTTAAACCACACATTATACTACTTACCCAACGCGGTTATACTGTAGAAACCGCTTCAAACGGAGATGATGCACTCGCTTTGGCAGCCGAAAAAAACTTCGACTTGTTCTTCCTTGATGAATCCATGCTCGGAATGAGCGGCTTGGAAACCTTGTCGCGTTTGAAAGATATTGACTCGTCCAAACCGGTGGTGATGGTTACAAAGAATGAAGCTGAAAGCTTGATGGAAGATGCAATCGGACGGAAAATTGACGATTATTTGACGAAACCAGTCAATCCTGCCCAAATTTTAGCCGCTTGTAAAAAATTCTTGGAATCTAAGAAAATAGCCCAAGGAAAGTTCACAAAAGATTATACGCAAGGATTTAATGACATTACCCGCAAGTTGTTCGGGTATATGGATTGGAACGAATGGCTTGAAGTCTATCAAAAATTGGTTGGATGGAGCATGGATTTGGATATCCATCCGGAGCTGGGCTTCGGCGAAACACTATCTACCCAATGGCGCGAATGTAATGCATCATTTGGTCGTTTTGTGGAGGACAGCTATTTGGACTGGATTGAAGATGCACCGGAAGGTAATCCTTTGCTCTCACCTCATATTGTGGATAAGCATGTACTTCCTAAGCTGGCAAACGGTAAACCGACATTCTTCTTTGTTATTGACTGTATGCGTCTTGACCAGTGGCTTGTGATGGAAGAGCTGATTAAACCGTATTTTACCGTTCAAAAAGATTATTATTGCGGGATATTACCAACTGCAACTCCGTATGCACGGAATGCTATCTTTGCAGGATTGTACCCGTCCGAGATTAAAAAACATTACCCTCAATACGGACCGAACGAAAGTGAAAACGAACATAGCCAAAACGCCCACGAGAAAGAACTGTTGGCAGCTTTACTCAAAAGGCGTAAAATCACTCTGAAAAATGATTTGTCGTATGTAAAAATCATTGATACGGATTTTGGCAAAAAAATTGAGAATGAAATCATGAGGTATTCTAAGAATCATTTAACAGCCATTGTGGTCAATGCTGTTGATATGATTGCACACTCACGGTCTGATTATCCGATTTTGAAAGAAATCGCACCGGATGAAAGTGCATACAGGACACTCACGAAAAGTTGGTTCCAGCATTCAAGTTTCTTCGGGATGCTCAAAACGCTTTCAACGATAAAAGATATAAATATTGTTATTACTACCGACCACGGCTCCGTACGCTGCCTTCATGCTGTGCGTGCATTGGGTGATAGGGAAACTTCGTCCTGTTTGCGATTTAAACATGGTAAGAATGTTAAGACCGAGGCAAAGAATGCTATGTTTATCAAAAACCCCGAAGAATATAAATTGCCGATGAATGGGGTTTCAACCAATTATATTATCGCAAAAGAAGACTTCTATTTCGTGTATCCTACTGATTATCATCATTACGTTCAGCGTTATCGTGACAGTTTTCAACACGGCGGAATCTCGATGGAAGAAATGATTTTGCCTGTTATTACGCTTGAAACGAAGTAACATAATGTGTTTTTAGAGATATGGTTGCCGATTAAATCGAAAATTCGATGTAATTTTGCCAAGTTTGTTCCACTATTAGGAGTGCTGAATGGAAACTGATTGTTACCATTCTCACAGCGAAGACGAAACCCATAACTTCGGTAAACAATTTGCCGAGATACTTGCCAAAGGAGATATAGTGGCATTGTTAGGTGATTTGGGAGCGGGTAAGACAGAGTTTGTGAAGGGTGTCTGTGATTATTTTCAAGTTGAAGATATTGTTTCGAGTCCAACGTTTACCATTATGAATCAGTATTTCGGTACTGATCCCGAAGGTGAGGAAATTACTATATATCATGTAGATTTATATAGGATTGACTCTACAAAGGAACTGGTGGAAATCGGGTTTGACGACTGTATGTTCTCTGAGGATGCCATAAAGTTTGTCGAGTGGTCAGAAAAAGCAGGCGATATGCTGCCGGATATTCATTGGACGGTAGATATTAGTATTTCTCCCGAAAATGATAATGAGCGTATCATTACCATTCGTCATCCAAAAAAAGTAATGAATCATTCAATGGCAGAACATGTTGAATAAAAATCAAAATGATTGATACTCACGCACATATTGATGCGGAACAATTTGATGATGACCGTAAGGAGATGCTCGAACGTGCATGGGCTGCCGGAGTAGAAGCAATAGTGATACCCTCGATTGCCCCGTCCGGATTTGATAAACTGCAGTCGATTGTAGAGTCGGACCCACGGATATTTCGCGGTATCGGCATTCATCCACACAACGCAAATGATGCTACCGATGAGCAACTGGAAAGGGTTGAGCGGGAAAGCAAGTTGGAACGTGTGGTTGCCATCGGCGAAATCGGCTTGGACTATTATTATGATTTTGCTCCAAAGGATCTACAAAAAGAAGTGTTTCGCAAGCAATTGAATATTGCAAAGAGACAAAAATTACCTGTTATAATTCATAACCGGGAATCGGACGAAGATGTGCTTTCGATTCTTGAAGATGAACAGGATGGCAAGTTAGATTTTGTACTCCATTGTTTCTCAAGTTCTGCAGAAGTATTAGAAAGATCATTGGCACTCGGAGCGCATATTTCTTTTACAGGTAATATTACGTACAAAAAATCAACACTCGCGGATGTAATAGCCCGCACACCAATTGAACGAATTATGATAGAAACAGATTCCCCTTATATGACTCCAGTACCCAACCGCGGCAAACGAAATGAACCGTCTTTCGTTGGCTTTGTTGCACAAAAAATTGCTGAAATCCACTCCATCTCAATTGATAAAGTTCTTTCTATGACATCAACTACAGCAACTAAATTTTTCCGTCTTACACTTTGTACTCTGTTGGCATCAGTTCTTTCTTTAGCAGTATCGGGTACAGCACTCAGTCAGGCAAGTAGGGATAACAGGGATAATAATACTGAGGAGGAAGTGGAAGAAGAGCCGGCAAACCCGTATGCACGGACATTTGGAATCGGTTTGATGATGGGGACAAATACAGTTGTGGAGTCGATTCATTGTACGGAAACCGGTAAAAGGGAGAGCCGTAGTTACGAAGGGATTCTATTGTATGGCGGTTCATTGGAGTATTGTCTTTTCGACCACCTACAATTTGAAGCATCGTATATCTATTCTGTTAACAACAAGGTTGTGACGGATAAAATATGGCCTACTCCAAACATTCATCAATTTATTTCATTTGCAGCCAGATTTGTAGCAAACCCGAGAAAACCTGTTTGTTTCTTTGCAACAGGAGGAAGCTCCATAATTTTGAACAGGATATTTGATCAGAATACAGTTCAAAATTCGTTTAATTTTGGAATAGGGTTGTATGGAAACATTAATACAGGCTTTGGAATAATTGTACCTACCGCCGAATTGAAATTTGATTTTCCATTTACATCTACGCAAAATCCTCAGGAAATAAAGTGCGGCATATCTCCGGCAGACATTGGCAGATTCTATTCACTTGTAAGATTCGGTGTACAGTGGTATCCTAAATTTTGATTTGTTAACATAGATTTAGTGCTCACCATGACCAATGATAGTGAATACGACATAGCAGTTGCTTATCGCATTTATCCGGGAATCTCGAAAAAGCCCGAAATATTTCCCGATGACAAATTGAAACTTTCTGAACTGTGTTTACGTTCGTTTCGCGATTCCTTAGGTTCACTTCGTGCAAAAGTATTCGTGATTCTCGATAAATGTCCACCTGAATACAATAGCCTGTTCCTTAAATATTTTGCCGATAAGGACGTTGTATTTATAGAGGAAACGGGAATAGGCAATGCCCGAACATTTGCTTTGCAAATAAAGCTGCTTTTGGAACAAACCTACAGTGAATATATCTATTTTGCAGAAGATGATTATTTCTACTTACCGGATCAATTCAAATCGGCAATCGGTTTCATAAAAGAATATAACGCTGAGTTTGTTACTCTTTACGACCATCTGGATTCTTATACATTAGAAATTCATAATCATCCGGAAAAAATAGTAGTTTCCCAAGGTAAACATTGGCGTTCAACAGGTTCAACCTGTCTTTCATTTCTCACAACTAAAAGAGTACTGAAAGAAACCAAAAACGTATTTGCTACGTATTCCAAAAAAAACTATGATGCAAGTATTTGGTTTGTACTAACAAAGAGGAATGTATTCAATACAATAAAGATTCCGGCTACACTTAGCGAAATACCAATGTTCAAAAGTTATGGAAAGGCATGG
>CALMMI010000138.1 GCA_937868245.1 uncultured Ignavibacteria bacterium
GTGGTTTTAGTAAGAGATGGGATGGATGGAGCATTAGTGAATACTTTTGTAGAGTTGGTTACAACCGGAGGAATAAGAGTACAGATTACTCCAGTTACAGGAACAGTAACTTTCGACAGTGTCCCTCTTGGCTTCTTTTTACTCAGAGCAACATCAGGTTCAGCACAACTACAGCTTGTTAGTTCAGTAACATCGGAAACACCTATAAATAAATCATTTACATTCTAAGTTATTGCAAATTAGATATAACGGCAACTTAACATAAGTTGCCGTTATTTTTTTGTGTTGAACCATAATTGTGTTGTATATTGCTATTTAATTCCTTCGAATTACATAGCATAAACATTTTTTGCAACAAAAGGTTCTGACATGAAAAGTAAAGAACTTGATGAAAAAGTACTTGAAGCATATACCGCATTTTTGGAAAGACAGATTGAGAAATCAACTGAATTATGCATTATTGCTCTTGAGCAATGTATAAAGTACAACTATAATCGCGGTATTGGGGGCTGCTACTATCTTAATGCTAATATTTACTCTCGGAACAAAGAGTGGAACAAAGCTCTGCAAGCAGCCGAAAAAGCACTGTGGCATTTCGAACAGATAGAGGAAAGATTATTTCAAGCTCATCTTTTATATCGGATTGCATATTTTCATTCACAAATGGAGGAGAATACAACAGCTTTTGAAAAATGCAAAAAAGCATTAGAAGAGTTTCAAGCATTGGAAGATAAAAAAGGAGAAGCAGGGGCTTATTCCCTTTTAGGAACAATCTTTATTCAAAAAGCAGAATACGAAAATGCTTTAGAACACCTTGAAAAATCGTTTAGTCTAACTATTAGACAAAACAATTTAGACCGTGCAGGATCTGATTGTATCAATATCGCTGCAATTTATCTTTATAAAGGTGAGAATGAAAGAGCCATAGGGTATTTACGGCAAGCAATAGAATTAAAAGAACGTTATAAAAATGAGTTCGAATCAGGCTCACAAAGTGCCGGCTTTCCTTTCTACTCCTATAATGGTTATGTACTTTCGTATTCTCCGAATGATAGAACCATTGCAGATGCATATCTGAATTTAGGTATGGCATTAAGCGCACACGGCGATTACATAGAGGCTGTTGATGCTTTGGACAAGGCTTTGAAAATAAAGCAGGATTTGGGTGATCAGTTTGGAGAAGCTGTTGTTTACAATCAAATTGGGACTATTTTTATTGAAATCAACGACTTGGCAAAAGCAGAATGGTATTTTCTTAAAGCTCGTCCATTATTTGAATTATTGGGTCACAAACAATCTGAAGGAACTGTTTGGTATAATTTAGGAAGAATATATCTTCTTTCAGAGCGATGGGAGTCTGCAAATCATTCTCTCGGCAGAGCAGAAAAACTCTTTATAGGACTTGATATTCCGTACGACGAACTCTGTATAATGCAGCAGAAAGCCGCTCTTGCCACCAAGGTTGGGAAATTTGTATTTGCTGAACAATTGATAAGCCAAGGACTTCAGATGAGCAAAAATATTAAGGCTCGTGAGTTTGAAGTAGAGTTTCTAATGCAATTAGCAGGAGTTCGAGATTTAAGTGACGACTTCGATACATCAATCAATATATATTTGGAAGCTTTAGAGATAGCGAAAGAACAATCGTTACTTCCTAGAATTGCAAAAATCCTTCAAACAATTGCTGCATTACACAAAAAAAAGGGGAACTATTGCGATGCCTTAGAGTATTTTGAGGAATTCCATACAGTTCAAGAACAAATAATTCACGCACAAGCAGCTCGACACTTAAATGGAATGCAGGTGATACATGAGACTGAGATACATCGTAAGAACGAAGAGATTGCGTACACACAAATTGCTCACCTTGAGTCGTTAATCGAGATAAGTAACCAATCTATTTTAATGTATAAGAAGGAACTGAATAAGTTCAAATCCGGTATTCTTACAATCACCAACCAAAAAGACAAAGAAGAGAATATTGTCCGGCAAGTTAAGATGAAATTGCGGGAATCCCCTGTAATGCAAGAGACTTGGGATTCGTATTTAGAAATATTTAGTAAAGTACACCCTGAATTCCAAGCAACATTAGAAAAAAAACACCAGAACCTAACTTCAATGGAAGTAAAAGTATGCGTACTTATTAAAGCAGGACTAATGACAGATGAAATAGCACAGATACTTTCTTTATCTGAACGTACTATAGAAAACAAACGTCTTCAGATTCGAAAGAAAGTAGGACTGGGTGAAAGAGGAAGTTTGAGTGGTCTTTTACGACAGTTATAAGTATAAAAAATATATCAATACAGAAGCTCCATTTAATTAAATAAATGGAGCTTCTTTATTTTAAACCTATTAACTATCAAGCGTTTCTTCTATCTATACTATACAAAAGAAGTTGCAAATGTTTCGTTGAGTTTATTTACTTCCAAACACAGCTCTCGTACTTTCAAAAAGCATTGTTTAAACTTTAGAATATCTCCTTCCATTTTTTTCTGCTCTTACACCCATTCTGATTTCTTTGTCAACAATTGTTCTGGGTTTGTCTTAAAACCATCAGCAGGTCAACTTACCATCGGTTATATAACACAACTCCAATGGCAAACATGTTCATTCCGATACTCACTGCAATTCAAGTAGAGTACTAGTGGAGTAATTGCTGCGAAATCCATTACCGTAATTTTGTTGTAGATTCTTTGATAGATAAAATCACTCAGAAATTCATTGTAGTGCAAATGGAGTACTCGTGGAGTAATCAATGCGAAATCCATTACCGTAATTTCGCTGTAGATTCTTTGAAATACAA
>CALMMI010000139.1 GCA_937868245.1 uncultured Ignavibacteria bacterium
CCTTCCCGCTATTCCCTTGTGTGGCAATTACATGAGCAAGCTCCTGCTCTAATTGCATAGCATTATTTTTGGCAGTTTCCAGTGCTTTTGTAAATGAATCTGCTGGAGTTAGTTTAGTAGAAGCTGTAGCAGCTCCTGAAAGTTCCGCTTCCACTTGCTTTAAAGAATCAGCCAGTTTAGTGGCTTCTGCAGTGCTTTCATTCAGCCCTTTTCGAATAGCATTTGCCTATTCAGTACTCCCTTTTCCCAAGGAAATCAATAAAGCCAATGCGTCTTTCAATTTTGAAATATTCGAATCTGCCTTATAGGTCATTTCTTGAAAAGCATACCCCATTTTAACGACAGATTTCGAACCTTCGCTAAATGTGCGTTCTAATGCCTCCCCGATTAATCGTAATGAAACCTCAGCCAGTTTTGTGTCAATTTTCAGTTGAGTGGTTATTACATCAGCCATATTGATAAATGTTTTTGCAGCAGCGGAAAGCGTATAATGTCCACACTTCACGCAAAGCCACGTGGTGATACAAGTGAATTTGCTCCTGGTAACTATCAGCAATTAAAGAGACTAAGAATTTGGTTTCGTAATCTCTTCCCGCACACATCAGCTCTTCGATTGTTTGGGGTTCTTCGTAATCTTCCTTGTCTCGGTCTCCGCTTGGTGAGAAGCATCCGAAACTTCTGATGTAGTTGACGGCTTCGATTTCAGCCCCGCAAATTCCAAAAAATCCTCAGCTGCCTCCTTGATTGCTTCCCAGGTGAATGATTCCGATATTTGCTCTCCGGTGAGCGGCTCTAAGCCCATTGATTTGAAGTCCAATGCTCCGGCAAGAATATCCGAATATGCTTTCAGTTTTTCGGTAAAATATTCACCGTCTTCTGCCTCCAGGCTTTCCTCCGATTTGGCAAATCTGAGTGCTTCTGCAAGAGGGATTGCCCCTGCAAGAACTGCTGCATCGGTTGCTTGTTTGATGGTGGTTTCCTCGCCGTTCACCTGCGTGTAGGGTGCGATTAAATTGAGCAATTTTTCAAGTCCGCGGGCTTTGGTGATGCGGCTTTGCGCTTTAGTGACGATTGCCATTGTTGCCGCGCTTACCAAACCGCCGTGGACGGTTTTAAATTGGGGTTCGTAGGCGGTATTTCCGATTTTCAGGGTTGTTTTTGGTGTGGTCATAAAGGATGTTGATATTGATATTGTAATTATGAATTTGTAGTTTTTTTTGTCCCGTTAAGAACAGCATAGTAAATAAAAAGACCCTATTGCACAGTAAATCCCGAAGGGATTCAACATGAATAACCCTGTATGCAATACGGGGAGAGAGGACAGGAGTAGAGGAATGAGGTTAGGGGAAACCCTACTCCCAACCCTTTCCGAGTTGAATCCCGTTGGGATTCTTTTTGGTTGTTGTTCTCCATGTCCACCGATTCCATCGGTGGTTATTCATGTTGAATCCCGTTGGGATTCTATTAGTCAGTTCTTCTCCACCTCCACAGATTGCATCGGTGGTTATTCATGTTGAATCCTGTTGGGATTCTGTT
>CALMMI010000140.1 GCA_937868245.1 uncultured Ignavibacteria bacterium
TAGCTGCAAACCCAGTAATACTGGCTACAGTATTACGTACATCATCGCCTACTTGGGTTGGGCACCATACTTCTGCACTGGAATCCTTTACATCTGCAACACAATTCATAACTTCCATAGTTGCATGGGCTAAATAAGGAAGTTCATAATGTGCTTCGATTTTTTTGAATGAACTTGCAGGGACATCGGGTACTGTTCCGATTTTACTTTTCATTTGCTCGTTTATTTTTGCGCTGTTCAGGGTTGAATTTCCTCCCATATTCCAGTCAATTTGTAAAGCATCTCTACCTTTAAGTGCTGCATACGTATTTTCAGCAAGAACTACCAGTCCTACTCCGCTAACATTCTCTGCTTTTAATACCCCCTTTACTTTCAATGTCTCTGTTGCATCAAAACTTTTAATGGAAGCACCAATGGCAATGGGAGTAACCATCACAGCAAATTTCATCCCCGGAATCCGAACATCAAGACCATAGATAGCTTTCCCGCTTACTATATCAGGAGTATCAATATGATGCTTTCGAGTCCCTATAATTCTAAAATCCGATATGTTTTTTTGTCCGGGATTTGAAGGAACTGTAATTTTTGCAGCATCTTCAGTTAACTCACCATAAGTAATGGTTCTTGTTCCATTTTTTTCAGAAATAACCCCATTGTTAGTAATACAACTTGACTCTGCAATGCCCCATTTTTTTGCAGCAGCAGAAATGAGCATTACTCGTACTGTTGCTCCTGCTTTGCGGAGCATGTCATAACTCCATCGTACACTTCCGCTTCCCCCTGTCCCGAGTCCGCCGTTTCCTGTGTCGGGTCGTGCCTGGCGAATTTTTACTTTTGACCAGTCTGCATCCATCTCGTCGGCAACTATCATTGCAAGGGAGGTTCGAACTCCTTGCCCCATTTCAGATTTTGCAACTGTAATAGTTGTTGTACCGTCAGGGTCAATTTTAACCCATGTATTCGGTTCAAAACTTTGTGCGGGTTCAGGTATCATGAATTCTCCTGTAGCATTTGAGAAAGTAGAAAAAGCTAATGCTCCTGTAGCTGCCATACCCAAAAGGAAACTCCTTCGAGAAGAATCGTGATCTTCAGATGTTGGTTTCATTTTCTTATTAAATTTTATTGATGAATTTAGTTCAAATTTATACGGTAAATTATTGCCCTGCCGCCTGATGTATAGCAGCTCTGATTCGCTGATAAGTTCCGCATCTGCAAATATCATCTTTCATCCATTGGTCTATATCGTCGTCAGTTGGTTTCGGAGTACTGATAAGAAGTGCTGCAGCATTCATTATCTGTCCAGCCTGACAGTAACCACATTGGGGTACTCCCAATTCAATCCATGCTTTTTGCAGAGGATGAGAATTGTTGGTGCTAAGCCCTTCAATAGTTGTAATATTCTTACCCTCCATATCAGCAACTGTTGCAAGGCAAGAACGGGTAGCAGTTGTATTGTCAACTAAAACAGAACAGGCTCCGCATACACCTACTCCACATCCGTATTTTGTTCCTGTAAGTCCTACAATATCCCGCAACGCCCAAAGTAATGGCATGTCTGGTGGTACATCGAGCGTTCTTTGTTGCCCGTTAATTGTTAGTGTGGTCATAATGCCTCCCGTAAAGATATTTGAAATCACCGGATTGAATTTATAATAATCAAAAATACTGATTTTTGCACGACTTATACAAATGCTTTTTATCAATAGCGATAATACTCTTACGTCGTTGGTATTGTAAAACTAAAATCATGTCAGGTTATATTTTTTTAGAACCTTAGAATACCTTATTTTGCAGCTGATACGTTGTGTAAAGGTACTTAATTTTAATCTTTTCTAATCCAAATTTTATGGCAAATCATTATCAAGTAATTATAATCGGTTCGGGTCCTGCGGGATTCACAGCGGCTCTTTATGCATCCAGAGCACGGCTTCAAGTAGCAGTTTTTGAAGGGACACAACCGGGAGGACAGCTTACAATAACAACCGAAGTAGAAAATTATCCGGGATTCGAGCATGGAATAATGGGACCTGAGATGATGGATGTGTTTCGTAAACAAGCGCAACGGTTTGGAGCAGTTTCCATATTTGAAACAATCGAAAAGGTAGATTTCTCTGAACGTCCTTTTAGAATGGTTTCCGAACGTGGAACGGAGTACACAGCAGATTCAGTGATAATTTCAACAGGAGCTCAAGCTAAACTTTTGGGATCGAAAGGCGAGCAGGAATACATGGGATACGGAGTCTCAGCGTGTGCTACTTGCGACGGTTTTTTCTTCCGTAACCAGGTAGTGTATGTAGTGGGTGGAGGAGATACCGCAATGGAAGAGGCAAATTATTTAACAAGATTTGCATCAAAGGTAGTTATCATTCACCGAAGGGAAGAATTCAGGGCGTCAAAGATTATGCTTGAACGTTGCCAAAACAATCCCAAGATTGAATTTCAGCTGAATGCAGAGGTTGATGAGTATATAGGCGAAGTACAACCAAACGGTATTCGCAAATTAGTTCGCTTGCGTTTGAAAAACACACAAAACGGTGAAACATGGGAAGTTCCTGCCGACGGCTGTTTTGTTGCTATCGGACATAAACCGAACACAGATATTTTCAGAGGAATTATGGATATGGATGAAGCAACAGGCTACCTTATAACTAAAGGAAAATCAACATATACAAATATAGACGGTGTTTTTGCGTGTGGTGATGCCCAAGATTCGGTTTATAGACAAGCTGTTACTGCTGCAGGTTCCGGTTGTATGGCAGCTATCGATGCTGAACGCTGGCTTGAGGGGCAGCATTAGGATTTCTTGCAAGAAAAAAAGTGGTAATAAAAAAAGGACTGAATAGTGATTCAGTCCTTTTTTATGGTACAATGTCAGAATGTTCCTCCCACGATAACCTCTTCAAGTACCTCTCGCTCCTATAAAACGAGACTCCTCCCGACTTTTACTTATATGCAACTTTAACTCTTGTTGGGATACCTGCAATCCCTGCTTTATTTACGCTTCGTGCTTGCAAAGTACTTACATTCCCATCAAGTATTTTCCATTCCAATTCATCTTTGTTGAGAATTGTCCATTCACCTTCATCGAATTTATATTCATAATGGTCGAACCAAGGCATATTGTTCTGAAGTGTAAGTAGAAATTCAGGCTTTGCGGCAAACAGATACATGTTTTTCATGTAATCATCATTGTTTTGAATTTTAAAGTCGCTAAGAATTTGCTGCAAATTAGGAGAAAGCTCCTTGTAATTGAAAATTACGAGAGTCCGGTTAAGAGCAAAATACATATCCCTCGGATTCTGTGTAAAAACTACAGAACGCGCGGTAAGTCCTTGACTGGTAATAAATTGGTCAGTTGCTTCCAATGATAATGAAATTAAGCTGACATTCCCTGAACGTGAATAATTAGACATCAGGTAGCCGAAATATGGATCTAGGAACTTACGATATTCAGCGATAACTTCTTGTTTTTTTAGTCCGTTGTTTTTCAAAAATGCATCCGATACCACAAATTCTATTTGTTTGTATTTTCCTTGTTTACGGAGTTGATACATGTCATAGTAATTCAAGTATTCACCGCGATATTTGGCGTAAACACAAAATTGCGGGTCGATAAAAATCCATTTTTGGAATGTATTAGACCATACTTCCGATGCCGCATGACCCATCCCGAGGCTTCCATAAGCAATATTCTTCGAGTTCATTCCAATAATACGAGAAATATAACCGTAAGAGAGCAAAACATCCGAGACAACTTTTCCATATTCCAAGCATCTAAATTGAGTGCCTTTTTGTGCCATCAATAATATATCCAACGAACTTGCATTTTGAGGTGGTTCATTAAAACTATTATGTTTCCAACGGGTACTTACCCATTCCATCACTTTGAAAAAAACTTCGGGGTCGCTTAAATTTTTGATAGACAGAGAAGTGGAAACAAATTTTCGTATTGCAAGCATTGTGCTGTCTTGCAAAGATGAGGGTAGTACAAGTGTCTGGATACGGTCGTCGAGCCGTTCGTTGTTCGACTCCAAAACTGTTATTTTTTTTACGTTCCCTGTTTCTGCCGAAATTGATAGAGAAGAGGAAAATAAATTCAAACAAACAAAAAGTATAAAAAAAACGCGCATGGCAATGATTAGTGTATATAACGTGAACCCCTAAAAAATATGTAATTGTTTAGATAGAAGGTATTTGCTAAACAATTGCATCGAATATATATAGTGTAATATATTCTTCAAATACAAAAATACGGCGGATATTCTCCACGAGAAATAGGACAAAACTTGTTTTTTTTGTCGTGCTTAATCCTACTTTTGATGCTAAATTAAATTATTACGTACTGCATACTGTACGATTTCTGAATTATTTTTTAAATGCATTTTCTCTAGAATTCTTGTTCGGTATGTACTTATAGTTTTTACACTGAGTACCAACTCTTTGCTGATTTCACCAACTGTTTTTCCGGAGGCAATCATACTCATGGTCTGAAATTCTCTGTCCGACAGAATTTCATGAGGCATCATACCGCCTTTTTGGAAGGTATCAGCAAGAATCTGCTTCGTTACCGACGGACTTATATACTTCCTGCCGGAAATTACAGTCTGAATTGCTTCGTGAAACCGTTCAATTGACGAAGGGGATGATTTGTAACCGGAAGCACCCATCTTCATTACTCTGGATGCGAACTTGTCGTCGAAGCCTGTATTAATAACCAGTATCGGAATATCTGCAAAGTCCTGACGAAGCGATTGAATAATATCCAGAATATTATTCCTTGCCCAAACCATATCTATCATGATTAAATCAACATTGTCCGTCTCGAACTCGTTCGAGGACTGTTTCTCAAGATGCTTCATTGCTTCTTGAAGATCGTCAACAGTAATAACATCCACGTCAATATCAGAAATTAAAAAAAGTTTGAGAGCTTGACGGATGACGGGACGACTGTCTATCAGTAGAACAGTAGGCACTCCCGATGAGTTTTTTTTGCTTTTTAACGATGACATTGTTACTTTCTTAGAATAACCAAATCGCACTGTTCCCACTTCTGCGATTTGGATAAGAATAGAATTTTGATAATTTAGTTACATGTATTCACTACCTCGCAAGGCTTTTTAGGTATATCGACTACCATAAAACTTAAACCCCGTCTATAGTAAAAACACCGCATCAAATGTACAAATCTTATAACTGTAACATAAGAACGAACGTATGAAATGTACATTTGGATTAATCCAAATGTACATTTTTTTTC
>CALMMI010000141.1 GCA_937868245.1 uncultured Ignavibacteria bacterium
CTTTTTTATAATAGTCGTCACTTACAAGCTCTACTTTTTGTGTAGAGGCAAAGAGGACAAAACCTATTGTACCACCTGCAAACAAACAATACACAATGACGGTTCCCCATGCCCAAGGACGACCTTTCGATTTTTTGCTATTCGTTTCCATTTTATTGATATGATAGATTTTATTATTACTGCAATTATTATGGATTTTCAGGACCTACAAATGATGATTCAATTTCTTTTAGAATTTTTCCGTTTGACACAAGTGCAAATTTCACTTTTGTTTGCGAGGATGTCAGTTCATTTTGGGGAAGCGTAAGAATAAAGCGCATCTCCTTCGATGTTTGATTTGTTATGGTCGATAATGAACCGAGAAGTGTAATTTTACCTTGCTTCGGACTTACAAGCTGAATCTCTATCGGAATATCTTTATACGTTTTGTTAATTCCCTGAAAAATATAAAAATTCGCGTATTCGTCAGTTCCCATTTTCTGGAACATAGACCCTGGCTGACGCAAAATCAATACATCCAAATCAGGACGTGTTATGAACAGATAACTAACCGTTGTAAGGAGAAGCACAAGAACAACTCCGTATGCGTAAATACGTGGTTTTACTTTATGACGTATGCCGTCTTTTACCGCATTGAAGGAAGTGTATCTGATTAATCCTTTAGGTTTGTTAACCTTTGTCATTATCGTATCACATGCATCCATACATGCTGTGCAGTTCACACATTCAAGCTGGATACCATTGCGAATATCAATGCCGGTAGGGCATACATTTACACATTGATGGCAGTCGATACAATCACCTCGAGGGGCAGTTTGCACCGCAAGCCCTTGTTTCTGGAGTTTGTCTTCTTTAGAAGGCTTCTTTCTTGGTTCTCCACGACTAAAATCATAGGTAACAGCAACGGTGTCATCATCAACAAGTGACGACATATACCTTCCGTAAGGACATACTACGATACATGCCTGTTCTCGGAATCGTGCGAATACTGCATAAAAAACAAGACTAAAAATTGTAATCGTAGCAAGACCTCCGATATGCTTGCCTATAGGGTCGGTAACGATGGTTATAAGTGCATCACTACCGATAATGTATGCCAAAAATGTGTTTGCAATAATAAAGGAAAGCCCGAAAAAGATGATATGCTTCAATCCTTTTTTGAAAAGCTTTTCTCCGCTGAGAGGTGAAGCATCCAGTATTTTTTGCTTAACTGCACTTCCCTCGATTGCATACTCGATTTTCCGAAAAAGCATCTCTAGAAATATGGTCTGCGGACACATCCATCCACACCATATCCGTCCGAAAACAGCTGTAAACAATACAAAAGAAACAAGTACCGTAAGTACAAGCAGCACTACAAGATAAAAATCCTGAGGCCAGAACGGGATACCGAACAGTACGAACTTCCGCTCAATAATGTTCAGCAGCATGAACGGATGCCCTCCTACCCTTACAAACGGCGACAGGAATAGAAAAATCAACAATACTATACTTACGGCAGTTCTTCCGTTATAATACCGTCCGGCAGGTTTTTGAACATAAATCCAATTTCTGCTTCCATCCTTATGGATAGTGGAAAGATTATCGCGGAATGTTCCTTCTTCTTCAGTTTGTTCAATGAGTGACATGGTTGTTAGTCTTTATCGTGATGTTCTTTTTCGTCTTCACATTTAATTTCGCGTTCAGGGTCAATTTCTTTTGCTTCAGGAGGATGAGTATCATGCAACGAAATCACATAACTCGCAACCTGTAACAACTGTTCATCTGTAAGTTTTGCTCCGCTACCAAACGGTAGCATACCTTTATCTGGGAAACCGGTAGTAATATTTGCCATAATTGCTTTTAAGTCGCACCCGTGAATCCAAAAATCATCCGTCAGATTCGGACCTACCAACCCTCCGCCATCTGCCTTATGACAAGTGTAGCAGAGATTATTATTTCCTTCAAAAATTTCTTTTCCGGCTTTTAGAGAAGCTGCATCAGTAAGAGCAACTGTAGATACAGTTTTGGCAGGTTTACCTTTTGATGATGCTTCCGCCAGACGTATTTCTTCATCATATTCCTGCTTACTTAAGGGCGAGGATCCTGTAACATGAAATAATACCATATACACTAAAGCAAACGCAATTGTAAAATAGAACCCGTACAGCCACCAGCGCGGAAGGTTGTTATCGAATTCTTGAATGCCGTCCGCATCGTGATTCATTACCTTATCTTCATATTTCTGTGCCATTGAAATTTCTCCTGAAAATTTAATTTATTTTTGTGTGACAGAGGTTGTATTATCGGTTTCTGTTCTATCGAGCGGCATTTCTGCCATTTGCTGTAAGTGACGCTTGTCTGCCCTGAAATACCAAACTATAACAGATAGGAACAGCCCGAAAAATATCATCATTGAGATGAGCGGGTAGATTTCCACACCCTGAATTGATTGTAAGATATTTTTATACATTGTTCTAATATTAAATACTTATTAATTTTTTGAATATAGTTTTTAAAGTGTATATAGTTTAATCCCCTCATTCCCCTTTATCAAACAAATGACGTAGATCTTTTATTACAAAGATTTTATTGTCATCTCCCACTCTCCCTTTGATAAAGGGGAATGTGAAAGGATTTTACATTCTATTCAATTACTTCTTTGCTGTTTTTATATCTGTACCTAAGCGTTGCAAGTAAGCAATCATGGCAACAATTTCCTTATCTGGAGTTACCGTAAATCCACCTTTTTGCAAATTAGCTGCTATTCCTTCAGCTTGGGTTTTCAAATCTGCTTCTGCTTGGCGTTCATAACCGGCAGGATATGGAACTCCAAGTTTTTGCATCGTCATTATCTTACCTTCTATATGACTCATATCCAATTTATCATCCATCAACCATGGATATGCAGGCATAATAGACTTAGGTGAGGTAGAAGTAGGCTCGCGTAAGTGCATATAGTGCCATGAATCAGGATATTTACCACCTTCTCGGTGTAAATCCGGTCCTGTACGTTTCGATCCCCATAGGAAAGGATGGTCATACACGAATTCACCTGCTTTTGAATATTCACCATATCTCTCTGTTTCCGAACGGAACGGACGTATCATCTGTGAATGACAGCCAACGCAACCTTCACGGATATATAAGTCGCGACCTTCCAATTCCAAAGGAGTGTATGGATGTACGCTTGAAATCGAAGGTATATTCGATTTGATAAGAGCAGTAGGGACATATTCAACAACCCCGCCTATCAATACGGCAATAAGTGTAAAAATTGCAAACTTGAGAGGCTTACCTTCCAATACACGATGCCAGTGTGGGTTCTTTTCTTCTACATGTACGATTGGAGATGCTTCTGCAGCTTCGTTTGGTACAAGTACCCCAGATTTGGCAGTTTTCCATAAGTTATAGACAGCAATCAATACCCCAACTATATAAAGCGAACCTCCCAGAATCCGTAGCCAATACATAGGGATAATCTGTGTTACCGTTTCAAGGAAATTTGGGTAACGGAGAATTCCATCAGGAGTAAATTCTTTCCACATCAAACTCTGCATTATTCCACCGATATACAATGGAATTGCATAGAACAGAATACCAAGTGTAGAAGCCCAGAAATGGTAATTAGCAAGTTTTTTAGAAAACAATTCAGTACGGTAAATTCTTGGGATAATGTAATAAAGCATAGCAAAGGTTAGTCCGCCGTTCCATGCAAGTGCGCCGATGTGCACGTGTGCAATCACATAATCTGTATAGTGTGTTAGGGCATTCACATTCTTAAGTGACATCATCGGACCTTCGAACGTGGACATACCGTATGCGGTAACACCGACCACCATAAATTTAAGAACCGGATCTTCACGAACTTTATCCCATGCTCCCCTGAGCGTCATCAGTCCGTTTATCATACCACCCCAGCTTGGAGCGATAAGCATAATCGAGAACACTGTACCGAGTGATTGCGCCCAATCAGGTAAAGCAGTATAAAGTAGATGGTGAGGACCTGCCCAGATATAAAGAAATATCAAAGCCCAAAAGTGTACGATTGAAAGACGGTACGAAAATACAGGACGGTTAGCTGCTTTCGGAATGAAGTAGTACATAATTCCTAAGAACGGAGTTGTCAGGAAGAACGCAACTGCATTATGACCATACCACCATTGGACAAGAGCGTCTTGAACTCCTGCATACATCGAATAACTTTTCAGAAAACTGACCGGAATTTCAAGAGAGTTAACGACGTGAAGCAATGCAACCGTAAGGAATGTAGCTATGTAAAACCATATTGCAACGTAAATATGCTTTTCCCTGCGTTTGAATATCGTACCCATCATATTAGTACCGAATACTACCCAGATAAGAGTTATAAGAATATCAATGGGCCACTCTAATTCGGCATATTCCTTACTTGAAGTAAATCCAAGGGGAAGCGTAAGAGCAGCAGTAACAATAATTGTTTGCCAGCCCCAGAAATGGATTTTACTTAAAAAATCGCTGAACATCCTTGCTTTGCAAAGCCGTTGTAAAGAGTAATATACACCCACAAAAATCGCGTTCCCTGCAAAGGCAAAAATTACGGCATTCGTATGCAAAGGACGAATCCTACCATAAGAAAGTTCTGCAATTCCCGAGAGGAATCCCGGGAAAACGAGCTTAATAGCTACTATCAACCCGACCAGCATCCCGATTACACCCCATGCGGCAGTTGCAATCGCAAAATTCCTGACAATTTTATTGTCATATTCAAACTTTTCAACACTCATCGTATATCCTCCTGCTAAAAATTGAACTATATGATATATAAAGATTTATTATTTTTTATCGTTTGGTTTGGATTCAT